>NZ_DS989868.1:2500-52270 GCF_000155555.1 Coleofasciculus chthonoplastes PCC 7420 | reverse complement strand
TAGTCCCTAAACCCGCCCCTACATTCCCTAAACCCGCCCCTACATTCCCTAAACCCGCCCCTACATTCCCTAAACCCGCCCCTACATTCCCTAAACCCGCCCCTACATTCCCTAAACCCGCCCCTACACATTCAAATTAGGTATTCTACCCTACTTCATCCGAGCAACTCTACATCGTTCGGTCAGTGTATCTAATTGCATGAACCATGGAGTGATTATAGCAGTGAATAACGACAGTTCAACTCTGTAGGTTGGTGAAAATAAACTCAACCCTATTAAGTTGTGTAAATACCTCTCAAACCTCTCAAACCCTTGCATAATACGTAGCTGGCTACTCAGAGGAAGTAAGTATGACTCCCTCTACTGTTAACTTTTATTGTGCCTATCGACTTATAATTTCTGTCCCTTGCAAGTGCCAGTATTAATCTGTTGATCAACTTCCTTAAAAATCAGGATAAAGCTGATAACGTCTGACCATCACTAACTATAGATTGATCCTTCGGCTACAAGGGGAGAATGGGCGACTCCAATTCTGCTCACTTTAACACTGATTCCGCAAATCCTATTGAGTTGTCTGTGTCAATCTGTGTCCCTCACTATTCAATGTTCTGTCTGTGCCATTTCTTTGTTTGTGTAATCTGTGTTTTTGTCAAGAGCCTGCAATGATTTTTATCTCAACTTTAACAAAATACATACCTCCAAGAGAAGGTTGGGCGGGAGACGAAAACCAAGACTTATACAATGTTTTACCAAGAGTCAAGGGGTTTAGCTAGCTCGAAATTATTTTTGCCCACAAAATACCCACCATAGATAATATACCTGAAAACCGCACATCGTTCTCACAATAGCTGAATCACCTGATAATTCGTAGATTATTCCGGAAACAGAGTAAAAAACGAGCAATTATGATGTTGTGTTAAGACATCAAACAGATTTAAATATTCAAACTTTTTTTTGGAAAAGAATAGTTTGAATTATCAGAACTTGACAAGTGTAGCCCAAACAACCATAAAGAAAGCTAAAACAATGTCTGTAGCCAAGCTTACAACAGCCACAAATTGGTATGTCGTGAATAGCCATCGTTATCTGATGAGTGCGATCGCCCAGGTACGACAGGCGCTGATAAGTCGGATAGACCAGCGTCAGGGGAAGGAGACAGAGATGATGGCGATCGCGCCTCCAGAGGAGGAGGAAGATGCACCACCGTCAGCGTTGACACAACTCTGTCAAATCTTCGGGTTATCGGGGTTTGAGCGGGATGTGTTGCTCCTCTGTGCCGGGATGGAATTGGATGAGGAGTGGGGGGCGTTATGTGCTGAGGCACAGGGGGAGGCGCAGCAGACGTATCCCACATTTGGTTTAGCCTGGGCGCTTTCAGGGGAGCCGAATTTAGCCGCCTTACGTCCTGATGCGCCCTTGCGCGGGTGGCGGTTGATTGAGGTGGGAGAGGGGATGAGTCGGCTGAAGTGTCCCTTGCGGATCGATGAGCGGATTTTCCATTATCTGTTGGGGGATGATTATATTGATTCGCGATTGCGGGGAATCGTGCAGCCGTTATCGGTGGAGGCAGAGGATTATGCTGTATTACCGCCCTCTCATCAGCAGATAGTGGCGCAAATTGCGGCAACCTGGGTCGAGTCATCTCGGACAACGTTGCCCGTGATTGGGTTATCGGGAGTGGATGGATTGAGTAAAAGCGCGATCGCGGCGGCGGTTTGTCGTCAGTTGAATGTGAACCTGCATCGCTTCTCGGTAGCGGCGCTAACGTCTCAGGGTGGGAGTCTCAGTTTAGTCAAGCAGTTGTGTGAACGGGAATGGTTCTTGAGTCATGCCGTGCTATTGGTGGATGGGGATGAGATGGAGGAGGGGATAACGGCTGGGTTATCGGAATTCATCGATACGATTAATCTGCCCCTGATGGTGAGTAGTCGGGAACCAGGGCGACAACGAATGCGATCGCGCATTACCTGGGAAGTGCAGCCCCCCACCGCCGAGGAACAGAAGGCAATTTGGCAAGCCGCTTTAGGGGAGAAAGCCGTGCATCTGGAGGCGGAGATTGAAGCCTTGGTGTCTCAGTTTCAACTGAGTGTCCGGGATATTTATACCGTATGTATCCAGGCGCAAAGGAGTTTGGAGGAAGAGATTGCCAACAAAGCAGCCGCCCTTGTCTCTCCTGAACCTGAACCTGAACCCGTCGAGGAAACCAAACCCAAGCGCAAACCCCGCGTCACTCGCAAAACCAATACCGAAACCCCACCCCCGAAACCTGTCACCTTAGAGGTGGCAAAAAGTCCCCTCTGGGATATTTGTCGCATCCAAGCCCGTCCCCAGTTAGAGGACTTGGCAGTACGGATTGAGACAACCGCCGAATGGGAGGATTTAATTTTACCGGAGAGAGAGAAGGGGATGCTGCGAGAGATGGTAGTACAGGTACAGCAACGGGGAAGGGTGTATGAAACCTGGGGATTTGCCCAGAAGAATCAGCGAGGATTGGGAATAAATGCCCTGTTTTCTGGGATGTCGGGAACCGGGAAAACCCTGGCGGCGGAGGTATTGGGGAATACCTTACGCTTGGATGTCTATCGCATTGATTTGAGTGCGGTGGTGAGTAAATATATTGGCGAGACGGAGAAGAATCTGCGGCGCATCTTTGATGGGGCGGAAGGAAGTGGGGCGATTTTGCTGTTTGATGAGGCGGATGCGCTGTTTGGTAAACGATCAGAGGTGAAGGATTCCCATGACCGTCATGCCAATATTGAGGTAAGTTATTTGTTGCAACGGATGGAGACGTATCGGGGGTTGGCGATTTTGACGACGAATATTCAGACGGGGTTGGATCAGGCGTTTATTCGCCGGATTCGGTTTATTATTAAGTTTCCCTATCCGGCTGCTAAAGAACGAGAGGAAATCTGGCGGCGGGTGTTTCCCCAACAGACACCGACAGAGGGGTTGGATTTTAAGAAGTTGGGACAGTTGAATATGGCAGGGGGAAATATTAAGACGATTGCGATGAATGCGGCGTTTTTAGCAGCGGGTGCTGGGGAAGCGGTGCAGATGAAGCATATTAAGCAGGCGGCGATTCAGGAATGTCTGAAGGTGGAACGTCCGATGGGTCAAGGGGAATTGCAAGGCTGGTAACACTGATTTCGCTGATTTTTTTGAGGGTTGGGGGTGGGTGGCTTATGTTAGTAGCACTGATTACACAGAGGGGTTTGTTCTGGAGTGGCACAGGTTGGTAAGGATGATTTGATGGCTGGTAACACTGATTTCGCTGATTTTTTTGGGATGGTAGCGGTGGTAACACTGATTTCGCTGATTTTTTTGGGATGGTAGGGGTGGGTGGCTTATGTTAGTAGCACTGATTACACAGAGGGGTGAGTGGTGGGTGGCTTATGTTACACGGATGATTTGATGGTTGGGAGGACTATAAGCGTGTTCTGTGTAATCTGTGTACCTGACTATTTGAGTCTTCTGTCTGTGCCATCCTTGCTGTGTAATCTGTGTTGTGGGGGCTGTTTGGGCGTCTGTGTAATCTGTGTTATTTAATCGTGAGGCTGCTGGTAAAATCTAAGAAAATCGGTGTAATCAGTGTTTGAGGAAGGAGGTTGGGGATGGGTTATTTGTATGAGGAGAAAACCTATCAAATTATTGGTGCGGCACAGGAGGTGCATCGGGAGTTAGGGGCGGGGTTTTTGGAGGTGGTGTATCAGGATTCGTTGGAGATTGAGTTTCAACGGCAGCAGATTCCTAATCATCGGGAATGTCCCTTACCGATTTTTTATAAGGGGGTGCGGTTAAATCGAACCTACAATGCGGATTTTTTATGCTTTGACCAGATCATCGTGGAGACCAAGGCGGTAAGGATGTTAGTTAAGGAATTTGAAGCCCAAACCCTGAATTACCTCAAAGCCACGAAACTGCGCCTGGGTTTACTGATTAACTTTGGTGAACCGAGTCTCAAAGTTAAACGCATTATCAATTAGCCACTCCATGGCAGTCGTGGCGGAAGAATATATCTAGACAAGGAAAAAAAGCTTTATTACAAACCCCCCCGAAAACCCGGAAACTGTGATAAAACAGCAGAAACAAACCCGAACCCAACCCATCCCAGAAATCAGTATGACTAACCTTTGCCACCCACCCCTAACCCCTCTGTGAAATCCACCCAGGAATCATCCTTACCAACCTTAGCCACCCACCTCTAACCCCTCTGTGAAATCAGTGCTACCACCCTTAGCCACCCACCCCTACCCTCAAAAAAAATCAGTGTAATCAGTGTTTTGAAATCAGTGCTACCACCCAGGAATCATCCTTACCAACCTTAGCCATCCACCCCTAACTCCTCTGTGAAATCAGTGCTACCACCCTTAGCCACCCACCCCTACCCTCAAAAAAAATCAGTGTAATCAGTGTTTTGAAATCAGTGCTACCACCCAGGCATCATCCTTACCAACCTTAGCCACCCACCCCTAACCCCTCTGTGGAATCAGTGCTACCACCCTTTACCACTCACCCCTACCATCAAAAAAAATCAGTGTCATCAGTGTTATGTCCACTCATCAATCCATCCCCAAACCCGCAAACGCCAAGAAAAAATCGGATATCCTACCCATTCCGGCGCAATCCAAACCCCATCCGGTTATCGCCCAACCAAGAACTTGCCGATAGATGTTACGAGTTGCTCAAGCAAGATCCTCGATATCCCTCACTACATTTGAAGAAAGTCAGTCGGTTTTGGTCGGTTAGAATAGGTTTACACTTAGCAAGCGATTGCAGTCGAACAGGATAATGATCTAGTTTGGTTCTGGATCGGAACCCACGCTGAATATGACAAATTATTAAGTTCAAAATAGCGATCGCGTAACACTGATTTCGCTGATTTATAGAGACGGTAGCGGTGGGAAGTGAGAGGTTAGTCACACTGATTTCACAGAAGCGTTAGTTCTCAATTGCCAGAAGATGTAAGAATTGTCGGGAAATTATTAAGTCCTCTGTGTCCATCTGTCTGCTTCACGATTGAGTCTTCTTTTTAGTGTCATTCAATCGGTGTAATCTGTGTTTTGGAAGTGATAAGTACAGAGTCTATAGGTTGGCATATTTTTCCATGATGATATAGTACCTAAAATCGTAGCCAAAGTCAAGCCTGTATCGTAGAAATGAGTAAAAATCGAAGAGCGATCGCCTGTGGGTCGAATTGAGGATAAACCGAGCGTGCGATCGCGTTTGAGTTGGATTGATGGGAGAGTGTGCGATCGCCTGTTCAAGTGACATGATAAGCCGTAATAGCAACTGCGCCATCTGGACTATAAATTGCTTCTATTCGCCTGAAACTTGTATGAACCCACCAAACTTTAATCCGATTTCCTTTAGCTGGAGCCGTACCCATCTTACTATATCCGGCAGCAATTAAAAGCGCTTCAAATTCAGGAGTTGGCAGAATTTTAACCGTGATTTTGGCAATGCCATCCAGATCATGCTGATCAAGGGTCATAGCTACCTTGATAGGTACTATAGATCCGATACCCAGGTAGAACCAGTGCCATACCCCACCAACTATGAATAATTCCAGGATAGGTTTCTTCCGGTTCACTCCCACCTAACCTAATTTTCAGATCACCTAGCCAAAGATAAAATCCTGGAACGAGACTATCTAAGCTGTAAGCGATCGCTTGCAATTGAGAATCGGATTGTTGCCTAGGTTGAACTGACTTTTTTTCATCCGAGTGAGACGTTGACATAAACAGAATTTGAAGTGACGAGTACAGAGTCTATAGGCTGGCACATTTTCCCATGATGAAATAGTACCTAAAAAATTAGCCAAAGTCAATACCTTTATCGTATAAAAGAGTAAAAAAAGAAGTGCGATCGTAACACTGATTTCACTGATTTATGGAAACGGTAGCGGTGGGGAGTGAGAGGTTAGCCCCACTGATTTCACAGAGGCGTTAGTCCTCAATAGCCAGAAGATGTAAGAATTGTCGGGAAATTATCAACTCCTCTGTGTCAATCTGTGTCCTTCACGATTGAGTCTTCTTTAGAGTGTCATTCAATCGGTGTAATCTGTGTTTTTGAAGTGATGAGTACAGAGTCTATAGGTTGGCACATTTTTCCATGATGAAATAGTACCTAAAAACTTAGCCAAAGTCAACCCTCTAACAATCGAGAATTTAACCGATGGGTAAACGTCAAGTCGGAGATGTTGGCTGTATATTAGGGTATAGAGGCAGTTGATTAGCCAAACCCACCAACCGATGATGTTTCACTAAAAGAAAACCCTAATGAACTGGAAAATTGAACAAGCCCAGCAAAAATTACCAGAACTAATTAGTGCCGCCGTTGTCGAACCACAACTGATTTACAACCAAGACAAACTCGTCGCCGCCGTTGTCGAAGCTCAAACATTTAAGGAATTCCTCGCTTGGCAGCAACAACATCGCCAACCTTCCCTAGCCGATGCCTTTGCCCAATTGCGCCAGCTTTGTGCTGCCGAAAACTATACCCTGGAAGTGCCGCCTCGCACTGATCGGCTCAATCCCTTTTTCGATAATTGCCGTGACATTTCTTTGTGATACTAATATTATCAGTGAACTCGCCCGCCCCCGACCGAATCCAGGGGTGTTAGCATGGAGTACTCAAATTTCATCAATTTCCTTAAGTGTGATTACCCTAGAAGAAATCGCTTACGGGTTAACCTCAAATCCCAATTCCAGAATCCAAAGCTGGTTTGACCAATTCTTGAGAACCCATTGCCAAATCCTACCGATTACGGCTGAAATCGCCCAACATTGTGGTGAATTGCGGGGTCAATTAAGAACACAAGGGAAACCTCGTACTAAGCGAGGATATGCTAATCGCTGCTACCGCCGATCTCCATCAACTTACCCTAGTCACACGAAACATCCGTGATTTTGAGGATTGCGGAATTTCACTACTCAATCCTTTTACTTAAGCGATCGCCAATCTTGTAGTAGCGTAGCACACCATTAAGTCTTCTTTTTAGTGTCACTCAATCTGTGTAATTTGGGATTTAGAAGTGATAAGTATAGAGTCTATAGGCTCGCACATTTGACCATGATGAGATAGTACATAAAAAATTAGCCAAAGTCAAGCCTCTATCGTATAAATGGGTAGGTAAAAAAATAAGTGCGATCGCGTTAGGGTTGGGTTAACGAGAAAGAGTGAAATCACCCAAGGTACGAAAAAATTTAAGCCCAAATCGCTTAAACTACTACAGTAGTAACCAATTTTGCTGACACAGACTTGCCTCAAGAAGAACTTCGTCAACAAATCACCAAAATTGCAAATCGCTTCATGATATTTCAATGCCAACAGTGCGCTGAGGCAATCAAGCAATTTCTCACCGAACTAAGAATTCCTGCCAAACAGATTAAATTATATACAGGGAGTGCAGAAGATCCTTACGGGAATATCTATCATGAAATCCTCCAACAGACTATTGCCACCAATGGTCAACATCAAGGAATTGCCGTGAAAATAGGGGAAGAAAAACTTATCTTTGATAATATTCATCACCAGGGCATTTCCCGAAAAGCTTGGCTGAATAACCTCTACTGTCCCATCAAAGACTTTGGCGGCAATTTCCAAATTACAGAGACTGACTTTTAAATCATAAGGGGAATTGAGGTAAAATAAAGATGACAATCGAAATCAAGAGGTTGAAAATGAGCGACTTATATGACCTAATCCATAAAATTCAAAAACGACCTTCAATGTACCTAGGAAAGCCCCATATCAGCAACCTGCGCTCTTGTTTATCAGGTTATAACCTAGCCCGCCGTCAATTAGGAATTACCCCAACACAACAGGAGCAAGAATTTGTAGAATTCCCCAATTGGATTAAGAAAAAATTTAATATTAGCACCGGACAATCTTGGGATAATATAATCCTCTTTTATTCGGAAGATGAAAGAACTGCACTCAATAAATTTTTTGAGTTATTTCAAGAATTTACCCAAGAATCCGAGAAAAATGGCAAACATGAATCCACCGAAGAGCAAGTGGAATCGCCAATCTTGTAGTCCCGTAGCACCCCGAAGCCAATAGGAAAGTTAAACTTAATTCACACTTATGTAATCAAATTAATCACATGACCAGAGCGTGATCGATTACTATGCCAGGAACAAATTAGACCCAAAGGACCGGGGTCAATGAGAGTTAGGGGTGAGCTTCGCATCCAATTCTGCCCCTGACGGCGTAATTCAAATAGCTGTACCGCCCCTAAATACTGTACCCCAGGAACGCTTTGCAATAAGGTAACAATATCCGATGAATAAACTGGGCGACCAAATGACCAACCGTTCCCCTCTGAACCCCCAGTTAAAGGATTGAGAAAACGATAGAGTGCGGTTTGTAGTTTCAATAATATTTCTTGTTGGGCACGGGGATTATTATAAGCTGTATCCAGAGCAACTTCCGTTTGTACCGCAACCCCAACGTAATCAGGTTGGCTACAGAGGATTTCTACACCGAGTAATCGTCGTTCATCGAGATAACTTAGCACTCGTTCGGTGAGTTGCGGGGTTAGGGTTAAAAAGTCTGGGTCAATTCCTTCACCGCGCTCAATTCCATCGGTATTGGCGTTGGGTACAAGCAGCAGACGTACTCGTCCGGCGTCTTCTTTGAGAATTGGCGATAAGCATAACACGCGAGCAATAGAGCCGCCTCCGGCTTCCATAGCTAGGTATTCAAAGTCTTCGCGAGTGACGGCGCGATCGCGGGTTCTTAGGAGTCGCGGAACCCGGATCACGGCTTGTTCTAAAGATTCCGCATCAGCGCCATTCCGGGCGGGAGAATAGTTAATCACGTTCGCCACATAAGGAACGGCGGATTTGAGGACTTGAATCGCGCCCCGTTGCACGTTACCCTGTTGACCACCCCCAATGCGATAGGCAGCCATTTGGATCACCGCACCTCTAGGGGGAACCGCGCCATATTGACGTTCCATCGACTGCATCGCCGCGCCCTCCCGTCGTTCTACCCCGCTATTTCTACCACTGACTAAACTGAGCATTTGCGACGGGACTCTCTGGGAACGGGAACGCCACCACGTCTGTTCTTGCAGTTGAGAGGGTTCTCGTAATAGGGGACCAAATTGAATCATGCCAGTAATCGCATCAATGGTATAGTGCAGGTCTTCTGGACCTGAATCGGCAAAATCATTGACTTCTTGCCATATTTGTGGCAAGCCTCCAGGCGGAATCACCAGAATATGTTCCTCTTCCCGACGGGGTAAAATTCCCCGTCCTTGCA
This sequence comes from Coleofasciculus chthonoplastes PCC 7420, assembly GCF_000155555.1. GTDB lineage: Bacteria > Cyanobacteriota > Cyanobacteriia > Cyanobacteriales > Coleofasciculaceae > Coleofasciculus > Coleofasciculus chthonoplastes_A. The sequence goes on along the minus strand of NZ_DS989868.1, from coordinate 43,000 downwards.
GTTGAAAGGTTTGACCGGGATTTCCATCACTTTCACCCAGGATTTCATTGCGAATCGTGGTACATTGGGTGACTTCCACTGTACCGCCAATCGACCGGACATCTAAACCAACGATGCGCGGGGAACGCATATAACCGGGTTGATTGAACTGAGGTTGGTTGTAAATACAGCGCAGCCAGCGTCCCTGATAGGTGACAAATTGGGTAACGGGTAAACGTAGGGGTAAATGGAGGACAACATCCGCCCCTTGTAAGGGATTGCCCCCTTGACGGATCAGTTCACTAAAACTGAATCCTTTGGTGCTATCATCGGCTTCTTGCAGCAAGATGGGTTGCCAAGACATACCATTCCAGGCTTGCCAAAGGCGGGGGGGATCTTCAGGATTAATCCCGGTGGAGGTAGCGGCTTCACCTTTAATGCGGAGGGCGATAACATTGCCTTCGATGGGTTGATCCCCTTCAAAGACGAGATAAAAGCAATTTCCCACTTGGGGTTGTTCATTAAATATAGATAATTCTAAGCCTTGCCATTCGCCACCGGGTTGCTGAGTCCAGGTTCCCACGAAGCGATCGCGCAGCACTTGGGGTTCCTCTTCAGCAATGTCTGAGGTGAGAAAATGGCGGATACTGGGTTTAGCAATCACCAGGGGGCGATCGGTGCTAAAAATAATCGCATCGTCGGCTTGGGTGCGTACTGTCGCCACTTCGGTTCCTGTGGGAATCGTGTAGGCTTCGGGGAGAGACGAACTCAAATAAAATGTTTGTTGGGTTTGAGCTGGGGTTGGCGCTTGCAGGCGAATCCCCAGTAATTCCAGAAAGGTAACATAGTTACGCCGGGGGACTTGATTGAACCGCAGCAACATTTGGTCAGTTAGCCAAGCGAACAGTTCAATCAGCGTGATTCCTGGATCACTGGGGTTGTAATTCGTCCACTCTGGACAATAGCGGGGGATACGGAGGATACACTCTTCTACTAAATCCTGAAACGCGCGATCGTCTAGATCAGATTTTGGTAAATTCGGTAAAAAATCAAATTCCATAGTTTGTCATTCGTCAAAACACTGATTTCACGGATTTATTGGAGAGATTGGGGTAGGGATATGAGAGGTTAGTTACACAGATTACACTGAGAAATTGGTTTTCTATCATTCCTTTTGTAGAGACGTTCCGGTGGAACGTCTTCCGGTGGAACTACTCCCCAGAGGGCTGGAGATAGAACGGATAAACCAGACTCCGAGTATCATGGGAATCTTTGGGATGATATTCAATAATAATATTGACCCGACCGCGAAGGGGGTCAGGTTCTGTATAAACGCCATCAAGTACAATTCGAGGTTCCCACATTTTCAGGGCTTCCTCAACATACACCCGAATCAGCAAAAGCGTTTGGGTATTCATTGGCGCAAAGGCGAGTTCAGACAGGCGCGACCCAAAATTTGGTCGGTAAACCCGTTCACCTACCTTAGTACCCAAGATTAGCGCAATGGATTCTTCGATATTCTGGATGTCGGCGCTCAGTTGTAGGCTTCCTTGCAAGTTTCCCCGTAAGGGAAACGATAGTCCTCTACCCAGATAATCTCGTGGCTGATTATTTGTAATGTCTGCCATTTCTAAAAATTTAGTGCATTAGGATAAGTGCGACTTTCCTATAACGTTATTTGCTATAACCTCAGTTAATGGTCACAAAATATCAAGAGTCAATTTCTATTGTACGGGCAGCTTTAGTTATTTAGAACAGCTTAAATTGTTCGGCATTTAAACATTTAATGTCTAATATCAAGAATGTTAAAATTCTTGTAGGGTGAGCATCTTGCTCACTACCTAGACACAATTTAAAGGCATGGCAGCTTAGGAAAACTCAATAAGTAGGATTTGAATAGAATACACCCTTTTCCGTGAACCTCAGTCTATCTATACCCCTACTTATGAGCCTTACTTCTGTAGAACTCCTTTTGCTGTTCTATCCCTCTTTCTTTTTCTGTTCTTCCTCCGCTTTCTTTTTCGCTTTTGCTGCAGCTTGACTGGCTTGAGCCTCCATCTGAGCTGCCATAGCACTGGTGTCTACAGAAACACTGGCGGCTGGTCCGCTACCGATTAGAACAGTAGGACAACCCATTAAAATTTTATTGGGCGGACCTAAAGCTTCTAAAACAGTGTTGCCCATAAAACAAGCTGGAAGTCCATTAATCAAAACCGACGTACTACCGTCAATAACCACGCCGGGTCCATGGGGAGGTATAGGCAAGGGTGTTGTGCAGGTATGGGTATCGACTGTAGCGCCAATACCGCCAGCCGCCGCACCTGCAGCTGCTCCACTAGCTGCCATACTTGAGATCAGACTGCCCATCACGCCAGCCATTGTCGCTTTAGTCGCCTCTTCTGCTGCCTTTGCCGCCGGCGCAGCTGGCGTACCAGCCGCTGATACTGTCGCTGCCACAGCCGTTTTGATAATAGCATCAGATGCTTTTTTAGCAGATTGCAAAACGGCTGCTGAGGCGGCGGGTATACCCCGCCAAGCTGGTTTTCCGCCAATTAATACATTAAAACTACCAGGTCCGGGTGTTAATGTGGGTGGAAGATGAGCTACGTTGTCGCCAACTCTTGCTGCGGGTTTTCCCATATTCTTTCTCCTTAATTTACTCTAATTCAGTTTGATTAGTGAACCTTTAACATTAACAATACCTGAGGCGCTAATATCGATTTGTCCAGCATCAATGGTAAGTTTTGTTCCCGCTTTGATATTAATTTCACCCGTTGTTTGCTTCATCGTAATAGTTCCGCCACCGCTTTTAAGTTGAATTTGTTTCCCACCATCATCCATCACCATGGAAAGGTTACCCGTAGATTTTATTTCTATCTTTTTATTTGTATCATCCAGTAGTACCGTATGACCACCAGCGGTTTTAATCTCTAAACACTTATCTGTATCATTCATCTGTATGATATGACCAAGTACGGTTTTAAATATCGCACCCGCTTTAACCGCGCCTTTGGCTTCTTCAACAAACTGCATTTTATGACCTGTCCGGGTTTGAATTGTTCGCACACGCACCTTGCCCTCATGAACTGTGTCATTTACACTCTCAGGTGGCTTATCCTTGCCATTCCAGATTCCCCCTAATACATAAGGTCGATGGATGTCCCCATGTTCAAAACCAACTAAAACTTCGTCATTTATCTCTGGGAGGCAATCATTTCCTCGATTTGGTCCAATTCCATAGCCAATAATTCTTGCCCAGTTGCTTTCGTGTTCTTCGGTTAGGGTAGGAAACTTTACCCTAACTCTGCCCCAACCTTTCGGATCTTTATTATTAGTAACTATGCCGATTAGAAGCGTTTGTCCGGGATGGAAGGGGACTTCATGGGACATAATGGGAGGGAGATTGTCTCCCCGTAAGCCACGCACCGTGAACTCGGTAGTATAAACCCGTTCGTAAAATAGATGGCGGGTTTCGGTGACATAGTATTCGCCACTGTACTTACCCAAATCGTTCAGTTTCACCACTCGCCCGGGTCGAATTTTGGGATTTCCTTCAGCTTCCGCGTCAGCATGGACAAATTCTCCTCCTAATTCGTCACACACGGCTTGAGCTATTGCCTTTGCTTCTGGAGCATTGAAGACTGGATGATCCACTACAATCATCTTAGGGGTTGGTGGCTTCCCTTTAAAACTGGTACTGGTTTGAGAACCTTCACCATATTCTGTTTGGGTAAAAACCTGTCCTTTGTTCGCTGTCTCTACAATCGGTTGTTTTTGACTATAATCCCAGCCCCGGACTTCAACTTCACTCACTTGTTCAGCGCTACTGATTCTAACCTGAAAACTATGGACATCTTTTAACCATTTCAGTTCTAAAGACTCATCCACTTTGGGTTTGCGGAAGTTTAATTTTCCATCCTGAACAAAGAATTCAAAACCATTGCGGGCGGCGCGTTTCCTCAAGAATTCGAGATTGGTCTGATTTTCTTGGAACACATAGCCATTCGACCCATTGATATCCCCGTATCCATAAGGTCCCCCGGTTTCATCAATCGTACCTGTGGGTATCCCGACTTCCCCAGCAATTTTATTCACAATATCGGTATCGGTCATGTTCTGGAATGAGCGATTATACCGTCCCCGCCACAGTCGATGGGAAATATCGTAGCCGCGAATAATCATCGGCGCTTCGGAATCACGGGTAAAGTGACATTCCATCGCTGTAATTTCCCCTTCTAGGACATAATCTTTCTGTTCCTCTTCAAACTCTAGGGCTTTGGTGGTACTTGACCCGAAACCTATCTTAATCGTTTTGCCAATTTCAAATAAGTCAGCATGTCGCCACGATTGATCCTCGCTGCGCCCCGGAAAGTAATCATTCTTAATCACTAAGGTAAACATTCCGGGAAGATGGAGGCTTTCTTCCACCGCAATTTCAATAATGTCGTCAAGTAACGCTTTGGACGCTAACTGACCATCAATTTCTAAAATTGGTTCAGCTACATAAGTAACAGCCATGGCGACCTCTAGAATCAAGACTTGGCACTGAGTTGTGCCGCTGACTGGGAATTTACCCAGGGGGAATTGATGTGAGCAGGGGACAATTTAGGCAAAAAGCAGGGGTTTGGTAGATTTTTTTAGTGTATTGCCTGCCTGTTTCGCTTGCCTTAGTTTTACGTTTTGTAAACTAATCTGAATAACCTGTTTAAGATGAATGTAGCATTCATCTGCCAAATTCAACAGGTCACTATTATAAAAGGTCTGATGTCAATTAAACTATGGTCGGATTGATGATGGATAGCATTACCTACAACCGATCCCACCTAATAAGGTGTGCCACTCCACTACTGGCGTGACCGGGTTTAAATAGGACTTTGTTTGGAGTAAGTAGTGCTTTGACGCATAGCTGGAGAGGGTTAAGGTTCCCTTACTACAAGCCTCATCTAATCCACCAAATTAGCTGGGTCATGCCACTACATTAACGCCCACCAGTATGACGCTGGCTAGCACCGGGTTGTGGCGTTCCCATCCCTGGTTGAGACACAGACTCATCAATTTCTTCCAACGTCAGGTTTACCGACACTCGGACTGGTGTCCCATCGGGCAGAAACATGGTCAGGTTATAATCAACTTTTGTAACAAAACAGCGAATATACTCCTGAGATCCCCAGGTAAACACATAAGTGGGAGGACGTTTTTCCTTTCCTTCCCCCGACTCGGCAAAATTGACCGCTTTTTCAAAGGGCTTGAGATGGCGGAGAACACTCTCCCCTGTCTCATAGGTATCAAAAATAATATCGTTAATCGAGAGAGTAACGGGTTCAGGATAAGCAAAGTTAACCTTGGGTAATCCTCGACCCGTTCGCGCTCCGCTACTTTTTGTTAAGTTAATTTGCTGGCTAAACGCTAACTGGTTGGGGTTGAACATGAAATCAATTGTTCCCCCACCATCTGTAGAAATCAGTTGAGCTTTTACAAGTTGTGACATGCTCGATTATCTCTGACTCAGTTTTTCCGGAGATTGTCAATGACGCTGAGTTTTCTCGAAAGACTCTTACTGACTACTCTACCAGAAGGTTGAGAAAAGGGCTTACCCACCTGTAAGGTAAGTCCCTCTTAAGTAGTCGGACAAAAGAAAACGGCACGCTCCGAAGTCAGTTCGGTAAACCGCCCTCAAAGCCTTACTGTTCCCTGTTACACACCGAGCATGTTGCCGAGCGTGTTACTGAGCGAAGCGTTCGACTGAACTTCGACAGGCTCAGTTGCCGCGCTCACCGTCGAAGCCTCACGCCGAAGTCCGAGGTATTCCCTAATCTCAACCGTTAACTTTAATTGTGTCCACCTACTTATCCCAGGGTTCAATTAACCTTGTGCGTGATTTGTTTCAGTCTTGTTAAAGATGTTCCACCGGAACATCCCTACGATTGCGATGCTGTAGCATCTAATAATTTCACGTAAGCAATGGGGAGAACAAGGGGCCAAAATAACGTCGCGATGCCCACAGTCAGGAAAGATAAGACGTTTTTCTGAGGTGATAGTCCTGCTCCTTTTTTGAGAAAGCGTAACCAAGTGGCTAATAAGTAAAGCCCAGTCAACATGTAAACACTAATAAGCAAAAGTGTCATCTTTAAGCTCCAGGTATAAATAAACACAGTTCATCAAAGTCTCAGATATTATAGCAGATGTCTATTCAATTTGCTAATTCTCACTTGATTGTCTAGTCTATTCTATCTGGATGAGTTGTGAAATAGCTACCGGACTGGGCAAGGTTTTTCGCCTCATCTGTTTTCACAAATCATTTGAAATAGTTATAAATACCTTAAGATAAATTCTGTTCGTTGTGTTGATAAATATTAACAAGTATCAACTTCTGATTGTTTCCCGTTCCTTGACAATTTTAACCTTTAATTTTGTCCAACTACCTATCGAGCTATTCTAGGTTAAAAAGCTGGAATCCGGTAATGTTGAGTTTAATGAGATGCACCCTTTATGAAACAATCTGCCTAATGTTTTTAACTTGGTTCAGCAGAACATCTCTACGATTGTGATACAGTCGCCTTCAATAACCTTACGTAAGCAATGGGGAGAACAAGGGGCCAAAATACTGTGGCGACACCAATGGTGAGTAACGATAAAACTTTTTGCTGATATGACATTCCTCTTCCTTGTTTAAAAAAGCGTAACCAAGCGACTAATAAATAAAGCGAAATAAGCGTGTACAGACTGATGATCCAAAGGTTCATAGCAAGACCCAAGATGTAGATGAAAACAGGTGGATCAGATTTTAGATTCTGAGAGATATCTGATCTGATGTGTTTTGACTATTCAAATTATTCTTCATTGTCCAAATGTAATCTGTGTTACTTGTCCTTAACTCCGGTGATATTCAGATGATCAACTTGTGAGAGAGCTGAGAGTAAAGTGTGATATTGTTTTTTGATTAATATGATGAAGATCACAGTCATCTCTGGGTAACTGGTTTAGCAACAATTTACTACGTCCCGCTAGGCTAACGCGACACCATACAAAATAAAGTCTAATGTTACTGATTTTAAGGTGAATGCCACTGACTGGTATACTGGTGGGCAATGCCCACCCTACTGGCTTGGCAAGTTTATTTCACAGCGTATAATCATTCATCCTGGATAATTTAAACGTCAGAAAGTCCGATGAACAAAACCTGGAATCTTTCTCCGTTAGGACGATATTTTTTCAATGTCTTAGCCCTGACGCTAATTTATATCGCTACTGCCCCAATTTTTAGCCGTCAAAATATTATCCCCTTGATCTGGATTCCCGCCGGAATTAGTCAAGCCGCCCTCTTGTTACTGGGGCGCAATCTGTGGCTGGGTGTGGCTTTGGCAGAGTTATCTAGGGCGATATTGATGGGAATTCCGGGAACGGTTGCGATCGCCTCCTGTTTAGGCTGTACGCTACAAGCGTTGTGGGGTGTAACATTGGTTCAATCCTGGGAGATGCATCCAGGGTTAAATCGTCGTCGGGATGTGGTTAAATTCCTGGTGGGTATGGTTCTATTATCCTCCCTGATTAGTCCAACCATTCGTCTGCTGGGTGAAGTTGTGGCGGGGGAATGGGGTGCAGGGGATTGGCTGCGGTGGTGGTTGAGTAATGTTATGGGACTTTTAGTGGTTACGCCTGTACTGTTGACTCAGGGTGATTCGATGATGCACTCAGGGGATCAGGAAGATGAGCAGGTAAGTCCAGATTTAACACTGAGTCAGGGCGGGTTTTGTACAAACATTACTATCAATAGCGAAAAGCAAGTCACTAAACCCGCCCCTACAAACCCTTCCCTCGAACAAAATCAAAATTCAACACTTTTATGGCAGGTTGGAGTCTGGCTAATTGGATTGGGAATCGTGAGTGGGTTAGTGTTTGGTGTTTTCTCGATTCCCGCTAGTTCCTCGGTTATTGTAACAGGTGATAGCCTAACGGTTGCTGAACCAATTGGAGTCCAGTTTCATCAACAACTTACTACTCAGTTAAGCGAGTTGTTAAATCAGCCTTTCTTTCAGGTTGACTTAAAGTATTTGCTATTTCCGTTTATTTTATGGTCAGCCCTACAATGGGGTCAACGGATTACAACATTAGGTATTGGTGTAGTCGCGAGTATCGCCTTTTGGCAACAGGCTGAGAGGTTTGAGTCATTTAATCGGGTTATCGTTTCCCAAGATGTGTTTATCGCCATCTTCGCCATAACCGCCCTGATTGTCGCCGCCATTGTCAGCGATCGCGCCACGGCTTACCAAGAATTATGCGATCGCGACACCCAGTCTCGCCATATCGTTGCCCATCTCGATCAACAGTTTCAGGAACGAACCGCCGCCCTGAAAGCCGCTAATCGCCAACTCTTAGCCGAAGTGGTGGAACAGAAGCAGATGGAGAAAGCGTTGCGGAAAAATGATCAACGTCTCTCTCTGTTGGTTCAACAAACGCCCCTGGCAGTGATTGAATGGAATACCGATGGGCATATTGTTGATTGGAATCCGGCAGCAGAAAGCATTTTTGGCTATTGTCGCGACGAAGCCTTAGGTCATCCGTCTACCCTCATTGTACCTCCGGCTGCCCAAGCTCAAATTAAACAGATTAAAGCTAAGCTGTGGTATGACAAACAAGTTGCTCGTTCTTGTAATCAGAATATCACTAAAGATGGCAGAACCATTATTTGTGAATGGTATAATACGCCTCTAATTGATAGCCAAGGGAATCTTCTTGGTATTGCGTCCATGGCATTAGATATTACTCAACGCCAGGAAACGCAAACGGCATTACGGGAGAGTGAGGAACGGTTTGCCCTAGCGATTCAAGCGAATGATAGCGGACTTTTTGATATTAATTTCAAGACCAACACCTACTATTATTCTCCCCAATTCCTGCATCTGATTGGTTATCCCGAAGACCGCGATACTCCCAGCTTTGATGAGTTGATGGCGCGGGTTCATCCAGAAGATCAGTCGATGGTGAAAATCAGCATCGATCAACTTTTCATTAGTGAACTATCGCAATGGAAGTTAGAGTTTCGCATGGTTCACTCCAATGGTTCAACACCTTGGTTTTTATCGCGCGGCTTGGTTCTGCGGGATGAAAATGGTAAGGTGACACGCATTGTCGGGACGCATACGGATATTAGCGATCGCAAACAAGCAGAAGCCGCCTTACTAGAGAGAGAGGAACAATTCCGTCAACTGGCGGAAAATATTCGGGAAGTGTTCTTTTTAACCACACCCGATTTAAGCCGTATGTTTTATCTAAGTCCCGCTTATGAGGAAGTTTGGGGACGATCCCGCGAAAGTCTGTACGACCAGCCGATGACCTGGTTAGATAATATTCATCCTTATGATCGCGATCGCGTGGCGGAGGCGTTAGGGAAACAACTGCAAGGGGAACAAGACTTTGAACAAGAATACCGCATTTTACGTCCCGACGGGAGTGAACGCTGGGTTTGGGTGCGGACGTTTCGGGTATTTGACGACAAGGGTAAAATGACCCGTATTGCTGGGATTGCTGAAGATATCACCGAACGCAAGCATTCCGAAGCCGAACTGCGGCGTCAAACCCTACAACGGCAACTCTTTGCCGAAATTACCCTGAAGATTCGCCAATCCTTACAACTCGATGCCATCCTGCAAACAACGGTAACAGAAGTGCGCCGAATTTTGCAAGTGGATCGAGTGGTGATCTACCAACTCAATGATGATGGAACCGGCGTGATTATGACGGAAGCTGTAGTTCCTGGCTGGACACCGATTCAAGGACAAGAGATTTATGATCCCTGTTTTCGGGAAGGCTACCTAGAGCAATACCGCCAAGGACGCATTCGCGCGATCGAGGATCTCTACCAAGCCGACTTAGAACCCTGTCATATCGAACTTTTACAACCCTTTGGTGTGAGAGCGAATTTAGTCGTTCCCATTCTACAACGAGAGAACCTCTGGGGTCTATTAATTGCCCATCAATGTAGTGGTCCGCGACAGTGGGAAATGTTTGAAATTGAACTATTGAGTCAACTCGCGGATCAGGTAGGAATTGCCCTCGCCCAGAGTCAACTGTTAGAAGAACAAACCCGAATTAGTCAACAATTAGCCGAAAAGAATTTACACCTGGAACAAGCCCGCCAAGAAGCCGAAACTGCCAATCATGCTAAAAGCGAATTCTTGGCGAATATGAGTCATGAACTCCGCACTCCCCTCAACGGTATTTTAGGCTATGTTCAAGTTCTCAAACGTGAACCTCATCCCACCGCCAAGCAACAGCAGGGACTGAGTATTATTCAACAGTGTGGGGAACACCTGTTAACCCTACTCAACGATATTTTAGACCTGTCTAAAATCGAAGCTCGGAAAATGGACTTATGTTTAAGCGAATTTCAGTTTCCCCATTTTCTAGAAGGCATTATCGAAATGGTTCGTATTCGGGCGGACGAAAAAGCCATTGCCTTTCACTATCAACCTCTCTCTCCTTTACCTAAAATTGTCCGGGGTGATGAAAAACGATTGCGACAAGTGCTAATTAATTTGTTGGGAAATGCGATTAAATTTACGGATCAGGGGAGTATCACATTTAAAGTGGGCTATACTTCAGCCCAAGCACCAGCGACAGAAGCATCTAACACCATGCGCTTTCAAATTGAAGATACCGGAATTGGCATCGCGGCTGAACAATTAAACGATATATTTTTACCCTTCCATCAAATTGGCGATCGAAATCGACAGGTGGAAGGAACGGGGTTAGGATTAGCGATTAGTCAGCGATTAGTTCAACTCCTTGGCGGCGAACTGCATGTCGAAAGTAATGTTGGTCAAGGAAGTACCTTTTATGTTGATTTAGAGTTACCCGCCGTTTCTCCTGATCAGGCAATCGATGTGGTGGAAGACAGAATTATTAGTGGGTTTCGCGGTTATCCGCGCAAAATTTTGATTGCTGATGATCAATGGCAAAATCGTTCAATTTTAGTCAACTTGTTGTTACCCTTAGGATTTGAGGTACTCGAAGCGATCAATGGTGAAGACTGTCTCCAGCAAGCGCAACAAGAACACCCTGATGCAATTTTAATGGATTTGATCATGCCAAAACTCGATGGATTAGAAGCAACTCGGCGGATACGAGAAATTCCATCGTTACGAGATACCATTGTGTTGGCGATTTCAGCCAGCGTTTTTGGAGAAAAACAACAGCAATCTCTCGCCGCAGGTTGTGATGATTTTATTGGACAACCTATACAAGCTAAAACTCTCTTTGCTACTCTGCAAAAGCATCTCGATTTAGAGTGGATTTATGAATCCGACGATGCACCAAGTAGTGCTTACCCTTCAGAAAAATTACCTGATCAAAATGCCGAGGTTTCGATTACTGCCTCAAAGATTGTTGCACCGCCCCAAAAGGAAATGAATGTTCTTTATGAATTAGCTATGATGGGTGATATTAAAGGGATTAGTGAGCAAGCCGATAAACTTGAACAACTTGATTCGCGATGGGTTCTATTTGCCAAGAAACTGCGCCGTTTAGCCAATGGTTTTCAGGAAAAACAAATTCTAGAATTTGTGAAAAAATACATGAACGATAGAGGGGATTAAAATTGTTTAATTTAGTTTGGTTTGTAGGGGCAGGTTTTACTCCTATCGTGTTTTACTTCATCCAGATGTAATTAAACCCGCCCCAATTGAGTGCATAACGAAGGACTAATGACGAATGACTAATGACGACTAACAAATCACGAATGACAAATGACGAATGAAAAAGAAACAATTCTCATTGTTGATGATAATCTCACCAACTCAGAAGTGCTGTTAGATTTTGTGAGTGAGGCAGGGTTTCAGGTTATCGTGGCAAGGGATGGTGACAGTGCAATCAAAAAAGCTGAAGTTGAGCATCCCGATATCATTTTGCTGGATGTGATTATGCCGGGAATTGATGGGTTTGAAACCTGTCGGCTTCTGAAAGCTAATCCGGCTACCCAAGATATCCCAGTAATTTTTCTTACCGCCCTGTCTCAAACGGCGGTTATCATCAAAGGATTTGAATTAGGCGCAGTTGATTATATTATTAAGCCCACTCAGCAGGAAATCGTGTTGGCGCGAGTGAATACTCATCTGACGATTCAAAAGCTACGCCAAAATCTGCAAGTCCAAAATCAGCAACTCCAACAGGAGATTCAGCAGCGTCAGGAGGCTGAGGCAAAACTGCAAAAAGCGAATGCTCAACTGAAGCGTTTAGCCACGCTAGATAGTTTAACTCAGGTGGCAAATCGGCATCGATTTGATGAATATTTTAACCAAGTGTGGCGGATTTCGCGACGAGAACAATGGGTATTGTCGTTGCTTTTATGTGATGTGGATTATTTTAAACTCTACAATGATAGTAAGGGGCATCAAGCTGGGGATGAATGTTTGTATAAGGTGGCGCAAGCGATGAAACAGGTGGTAAAGCGTCCCGCCGATTTAGTCGCCCGCTATGGAGGAGAAGAATTTGCGGTGATTCTACCGAATACCCCAGCCCAAGGGGCGTTACAAGTTGGCAAATTTATTCAGTCGAAGCTAACTCAGTTAGGTTTGACGCATCCGCGATCGCCGATTAAAAATTCTGTCACCTTGAGTGTGGGGGTATCTAGCACTGTTCCTTGTCATCAAACCTCTCCGGAAGCGCTAATAGCGGCGGCGGATCAAGCATTGTATCAGGCAAAAGAAACGGGACGCGATCGCGCGGTTTTTCTGCCACTGGACGATCCTCACTCTCAGAGTGTATGCTCTATACCTTCCCCCTCTCGCTCCTCACCCCAGTGATTGCCTGGGGAAGCTATGTAGAGACGTGCCATGGCACGTCTGGAAGCTAGGGGAGCAGAGGAATAGGACAATAGTTAATCTTCTAGCGGGAGACAATAAAATAGCTGCGATCGCTCAGTCGAGCCGCCGTGGGACACACGGTGGGTAAGCTTTCTGAGGGTAAAGGTCACGTCCTGGAAGACGCTAAACTCTGCCTCCCTACGACGGAAGAATCACCCGCGCTTTCAGCCGGGTGAGTGTCAACGTTCATGGCAATTTCATCAGGTAATGAACCCTGAACGATGAACTATGAACTATGAACCAAACTACATTAGCCCCGATGAATGATGAACATTCTAATCAAGGCGTCATCGTTATTGTCGATGATACTCCTCATAATCTCGGTGTCCTCTTTGACTTTTTAACCGATTCTGGCTTCAAAGTTTTGGTGGCGCAGGATGGGCAAAGCGCTCTGCAAAAAGTCGAGTATGCGAAACCCGATCTCATCTTACTGGATGTGATGATGCCAGGGATTGATGGCTTTGAAACCTGTCGTCGCCTGAAAGCGAATCCAGCCACACGGGATATCCCGGTGCTTTTTCTCAGTGCGCTGTCTGATGCGGTGGATAAAGTCAAAGGATTTAATCTGGGAGCCGTAGATTTCATCACCAAACCCGTACAGCAGGAAGAAGTTAAAGCCAGAGTGACAACCCATCTGGCGCTCCGGAACCTGCAAAAGCGGCTAGAGGAGCAAAATCTGCAACTCCAAGCCGAAATTCAAGAACGACAACGAGCAGAAGCTTCCTTGCGTCAAGCGGAAGAGAAATATCGCAGTATCTTTGAACGAGCTACCGAGGGCATTTTCCAAGCCACGCCGGAGGGACGCTATATTACCGCCAATCCAGCCCTAGCTAAAATTTTAGGCTATACCTCCCCCGAAGACCTCATGGAACAGGTGAGGAATATTGGCGAACAACTGTATGTTGAACCCACACGCCAGGAAGAGTTAGCCGCTTTAATACAGCGCTACAACACCTTATCCGACTTTCAGTCTCAGGTTTATCGGAAAGATGGCAGCATTATTTGGATTGTGGAAAATATCGATACGGTTAAAGATGAAGCGGATAAACTCCTCTACTACGAAGGAACAGTATCGGATATTACCGAACAAAAACAAGCTGAAGTTGCTCTGACTCGCGCCCGTAAACGCGCCGAACTCTTACTGTTAAATATCTTACCTCAACCTGTAGCAGAGATGTTGAAGCGGGGTCAACGCACGATCGCGGAGAGTTTTAAAGGGGTAACGATTATGTTTGCCGATCTGGTTAATTTTACCAAGTTTTCCACCCAAACCTCACCGACTCAACTGGTTGAACTGCTGAATCAGATTTTCTCCAAATTTGACCGACTCGTCGAGGAACATGGCGTAGAGAAAATTAAAACCATTGGCGATGCGTATATGGTAGCGGCGGGACTCCCTCGGCGGCGTCTGGATCATGCTAAGGCGATCGCGCAGATGGCGTTAGAGATGCAGCGAGCCATTGATGAATTTAATCACGAAACTGGAGAAAATTTTCGCCTCAGGATTGGAATCAATAGTGGTCCTGTCGTCGCGGGTGTGATTGGCATTAAAAAGTTTAGCTACGATTTGTGGGGTGACACTGTGAATACGGCTAGCCGGATGGAGTCTCATGGCTTACCAGGTCGCATTCAGGTAACACAGGCGACTTATGAATTGCTCAAAGACGAATACGAGTTTGAGGAACGCGGTGTGATTCAGATTAAAGGTAAGGGAGAAATGACAACCTATTGGCTGCGGGGGAAAAAAATTCAGTAGACCGAAACATTTTCGGTTAAGTTCGCTCCGGGAGCGGAGAAGCCGAGGAGCTGGGGCAAAACTGTGCCAATTTGTTTGTGTATTACCTGCTACATTTCTCGGATCGTCATTCGTCATTCGTCATACTCGCGCAAGCGAGAAGCAAGCTATAGCAACCGCCATGGCTGTTAGGACACATCATTTATGTAGAGACGCGCCATGGCGCGTCTCTACAATGGTGCCGAACTTACTTTGATCTGAACTTAATGATTCAACTTCTATATTTAGGGTTGAAATGATTAATATCAAAACTGACAACACTAGATATAGGATACACCTAACTTAAATTTTAGACTGAACCCGCAAGCTGGGCGAAAAAAATTCGGCGTTGGAGAATGACAAATCCGCGATCGCGCTGATGTTTAGCTTTGATAAGTGATCATGAAAATATGACCCAGCCTCATCAACCTGTGTTACTATCTGGAATAATATTCACTTTATTTCGATCTCCTAATGAGCAAGGTTCTGGTGTTAAACGCCTCCTACGAACCGCTCAATGTCACCAATTGGCGGCGAGCGGTTGTTTTGATGCTCAAAGGCAAAGCGGAACAGATTGAACACAACGGCAAATATGTCTATCCAGAGTTACCGCTTCCCACAGTTATTCGCTTGCGCCATTACGTTCGGGTTCCTTACAAAGAAATTCCCTTAACCCGCCGCAATATCCTCTATCGTGATAGTCATTCTTGTCAATACTGCGGATACACGGGTGATGATTTAACCCTCGATCATGTGATTCCGCGTTCTCGACATGGGGGAGATTCTTGGGAAAACATTGTCACCGCCTGTGTACGGTGTAATGTCAAAAAAGGCAACCGAACCCCGAAGGAAGCCAACATGATATTGCGACATCAACCCCGCAGACCCTATAGCAGTTTGCACTTTGAGGTGGCTAAACAGGTCAAAGGCGGAGTCCATCAGGAGTGGCGCAAGTATGTGATTGGTGTTTAAGATCCCTGAAAAAATTGAATTTCAGATATTGGGCTATAAGTTATAAGAGTGGGTTCCAATGCCCATGCAATCACCAGCCCCTATTCCAGGAGCGATTGGTGTAAAACTATGATGGCTGAATACCTTGCCCACGATGGAATCCAACTCACTTAAATCTGTCAATAATAACGCTCTCCCCCCTAAAGCATCACCTTCGGATGGGAGTGCGGCTGCTTCACACCAACAGAAAACTTCCCAAAAAAATCCCAAGAACCGCAGTAACAATACCGATGAACGTCAGCGGCGTTTTGATGCATCCCAAGCTAAAATCGGAGAACTGCAACAGGTTTTAGATCGTCACAGTTCAGAACGCCAGCTTATTGTCATTCAAGATTTCCCTGATCCTGATGCTCTATCGAGTGCTTGGGCGTACCAGTTAATTGCCCAACAGTACAATATTCAATGTGACATTGTATATGCAGGAACTTTGTCTCATCAGGAAAACATTGCCTTGGTCAAGTTGACCAACTTACCTGCTAAGCGCTGGGGAATTCAGACATTGAAGGATCGGGATTTCTCCGTGTATCAAGGTTGTGTGCTGGTTGATAATCAGGGAACCACAACCCAATTAATGCCCTTTGTCAAACAAGCAGGTGTCCCCATTGTCGTCCTGATTGACCATCACAACCCTCAGGATAATCTGGAGGCAGAATTTACCGATTTGCGACCTCAGACAAGGGCGACTGCTACGATCCTCAGCCAATACCTACAAACCGGGTTACTTAAGCTGGATAGTAGCATTAGTACCCATGTTAAGTGTGCTACAGCACTAATGCACGGTCTACGTGCCGATACCGATCGCCTAATGCGGGCGACGGAAGAGGATTTCCTAGCGGC
This sequence comes from Coleofasciculus chthonoplastes PCC 7420, assembly GCF_000155555.1. GTDB lineage: Bacteria > Cyanobacteriota > Cyanobacteriia > Cyanobacteriales > Coleofasciculaceae > Coleofasciculus > Coleofasciculus chthonoplastes_A. The sequence continues at coordinate 26,539 of NZ_DS989868.1, read as the reverse complement.
GGCGTATTTGAGCCGTTTCTATGACGTACAGTTACTTAATGCTGTCCTGCAAACTGCGCGATCGCGACGAGTCATGGATGTGATTGAGCGATCGCTGAAAAACCGCATTGTTCAGAATAATTTTTCGATGGCGGGGGTAGGCTATTTACGGTACGATGACCGGGATGCAATTCCCCAAGCCGCTGACTTTTTGGTGACTGAAGAAAATGTCCATACGGCTGTCGTTTACGGGATTGTTCACAACGAAGACGAAGAAGTCGAAGTCGTGATTGGTTCTTTGAGAACCAGTAAAATCACCCTTGATCCCGACGAATTTATTAAAGAAGCCTTTGGTCAAGACAATCAGGGACGATTCTTTGGTGGCGGACGCATGACCGCTGGCGGTTTTGAAATCCCGATTGGTTTCTTAGGTGGCTTTAATGACAATACCGAATACACCAAGCTCAAATGGGAAGTCTTTGATATTCAAATCAAGCAAAAACTCTGGCGCTTAGTTAATCCCAAAGATAATGTGATTCATGCCGATTAAATGAGTGTGGCTCTTGAGCATGACAGAGCTCAATATTTATTTATGCGGAGGATCAGTCCTTCAGACACCGTGGCTCCTGGCTACGTTGCTGTGGTTGAATTTGGCACTCCCAAAGCCCATATCGTTGAAAAATGCAGGACATAGAAACTCTTCACCGAGAAGCAATGGAATTGGTAGACCAGGCGGTCTTAGCTCGTCAACGGGGCGACGCTAAAGCAATGCGAGAGTTTTCTCGAGCCGCCTTTGCCCAAGAACGGGCAGCGGCTGATTTAGTTGCCAATCAACTTGACCTGGAACCCACCCGCTCTGTTTTGCATCGCAGCGCCGCCGTTCTCGCCCTAGAGTGTACTGAACTCCGAGAAGCCGAACGACTGATTGGACGGGCGCTAGCTGGCAATCCACCCGATGATATTGTTGACGAACTCCGTGATCTGCTTCTGGAAGAGATTTACTCTCAACGCCAAGCTATACGCTAATACGGATGCTTGATAATAAGTAGGTGGGGACAATTAAAGTTAACGGCGGAGATCGTCAGTACTGCATTGGCTTGGGAACTGTTATAAAAGCTCCAAGCATGAAGCAGGCATCGGCGAAGAAGCGTCAGAAATAACAACTTCAACGAAGTAAGTTGCCGTAGTTCATTAAAATCTTGATTGTATTCTTGGAGAACCCTACAATTTGAATTTTTAGGAAAAAATAAAAAACGGATGACAATAAAACTTTACTTGATCCGTCATGGTATCGCTGCCGATCGCGAAGACTATGCCAACGATGAAGATCGTCCCCTAACCAACAAAGGGCGCAAAAGAACCACCAAAGTCGCCAAGCAACTGCGCGATCGCGGTCTACGGTTTGACCACATATTAACCAGTCCCTTAGTCCGAGCGCAAGAAACCGCCGCGATTCTGCAAGACGTAGGTTTAGGTGAGCAACTCGACGAATTTCCCAGCCTTGCGCCTGATGGGGATATCCATACCTGGGTTAACTGGCTACAGAAATGGCGTCAAAACCGGAGCAGGGAAAGCTGTTTAGCGTTAGTCGGTCATCAACCGGATTTAGGCAATTGGGCAGAATTGTTGGTCTGGGGAGAAGCACAAGAAAAACTCGTCCTCAAGAAAGCGGGCATTATTGGGTTAAACCTGAAAGAAACAGGAGTTCCTCTGGGGCAAAGTGAGCTATTTTTGCTAACCTCTCCAAAATGGCTAATCTAAGCGATCCTTAAGAATTTTTGTAACACACGCTACTAATCTCCCAGTTTCTGGTAAGTTAGCCTGAGAACACTTCATATCTCTCTACTCCGGAAACGGAAGCGCCCTTCACCGGGCAACTAAACAACCCATATCGTAAAGGTTAAAAGCACGAGTCTATGACTGTCTGCGAGTATAAACCAGGTTTAGAAGGCATTCCCGCTGCCCAATCCAGTATCAGCTATGTTGATGGCAAACAGGGAATATTAGAGTATCGCGGTATTCGGATTGAAGAACTCGCTACAAAAAGCACGTTCCTAGAAACCGCCTATCTTCTCATTTGGGGTGAGCTACCAACCAAGGAGGAGCTAAAAGCGTTTGAAACGGAAATTCGTTATCATCGACGGATTAAATATCGGATTCAGGACATGATGAAATGTTTCCCGGAAACCGGACATCCGATGGATGCACTGCAAGCCTCTGCAGCAGCATTGGGTCTTTTTTACTCAAAACGCGCTCTCCCCGCTCCTAGTTATATCCGGGAAGCCGTTGTCCGCCTGTTGGCGAAAATCCCAACAATGGTGGCAGCATTTAAGCTGATGCGGAAGGGGAATAACCCGGTAAAGCCGAACGATAATTTAGACTATTCGGCTAATTTCCTGTATATGCTCACCGAGCAAGAACCTGACCCCCTAGAATCTCACGTCTTTGATGTTTGCTTAACCCTCCATGCGGAACATACGATCAATGCGTCTACGTTCTCAGCCATGGTGACAGCTTCGACGTTAACTGACCCCTATGCGGTAATCGCATCCGCAGTCGGTACCCTTGCCGGTCCTTTGCATGGGGGGGCGAATGAAGAAGTGATTTCGATGCTCGAAGAAATTGGTTCGGTGGAAAATGTGCGTCCCTATCTAGAGGATTGCTTGCTGCGCAAGGCAAAAATCATGGGATTTGGTCACCGCGTCTATAAGGTGAAAGATCCGCGAGCAACGATTCTTCAGAATTTAGCCGAACAACTATTTGATAAGTTTGGTTCCGATAAATACTACGAAATTGCCTTGGAGTTAGAACAGGCGGTTGAGGAAAAACTGGGATATAAAGGCATTTACGCGAATGTAGATTTCTATTCCGGTTTGGTTTATCGGAAACTGGGTATTCCCACCGACTTGTTTACCCCGATATTCGCGATCGCACGGGTAGCCGGTTGGCTGGCGCACTGGAACGAACAGCTCGGAGAAAACCGGATTTTTCGACCCACCCAGATTTATACCGGCGATCACAACGTCGCTTATGTTCCTATCCAGGAACGGACATCGCAAATTCCCTTAGTGTAAAACAGGTGATCGCTTCTCCCAAAAACTCAAGTGAAAGGAGGAGCGATCAGTCGTTACTAGCGATGATTTGGTGGAGACAGTAAACGGAAGAGGATGATATCTTTCACTCCCAGATAAATAACCAGGAAATTCAATAAAACATAGCTAAACTGCAATATAGGGTCAAGTCGCCATCCTTGGAAAAGGAGAATAAAACCCGTCACAAACAAAATGAAAGGGGCAATGATTGCTTGAATGATATAAAGAACTATTCCCGTAACCCCGATATCTCTTCTCCTCGCGATGGGTAGAGCAATAGACAGAGCTAAGTAGGCTATAGATAAAAATATATCCAGAAGTCCTAAAAGTGATGCAGAGTTAAAACCGAAATTAACCATAATTCACTATTGATCCATCGCTGTATTTTTCTGAGCATAGTTGAGATTCTCCTGGTACTCGACAACCTTTTGCTGGGCAAGGCTATGTTGAGGATGGGAAGGAGGTACAGCATCCATGAGTGCGATCGCGTCTTGCCAATGACTCACCACGATGTCCCATTCTTCGGGGGTTTGCGCCGATTGAGTCAAGGTCGCCGCATGCATGGCTTGATTCACCGCGTTCTGAAAGGGTTCAGGTTGAGAAGATAGGGTGGGCGAAGGCGAACTCGGTGAGGATAAAATACTGGGTTGAGTTTGACCCACTACAGAGGAGAGAGACGGATCGGGGGAGTTCTCTAATGGTTCTATGTCAGACAATTCTATTTCCTTGACGCTGAAGGATATTGACTCGGCTTGTACAGGTATAATCGATTTTCCGAGGGGCAGTGATAAATAAGCATAAATACTGATCGCCCCTAAAGGAATCAAAGTTAGGAGCATCAAGGGTTTTGTACCCCATTGAGCCAATACTTTGAAAACATTAGTTTTGGGTTTCAAGGGTTCGATCTCATCGCGCAAATCGATGACTTCCATCCAAGAGGGGGCGGGTTGTCCAACCTGTTTACCATACATTTGCACAGAGGCGATCGATGGGACTCGTAAGTGTGCCATCAGTTTGCGGACAATTGTCACCGATAATTTTTGGTCAGGGACTTGAACCGCTTTCAGGAGTACCAACAGACAATTCCCTTTCAGTGCGGCTTGGGCAGTAATATTGCGATCTCGCAACACATAATTCATGACGGAGAGAATCGCTGCATCATCACCCTGTTTGGCTAATTCCAGAAGATTTGTTTGGGTCATAGTCATCCCTTGGAGTGAAACGCTAAAAATTTAAGATTTTCTATATTTTCTTCTAAGATGCCTTGTTTGCCCCAATTGAGCAAGGGGAAGACGATAGAGACTGAGCTAGCTACGTCTAGAAGCAGTGGCAGAAGTAACAATCATCAAAAATAATCATGAAGACCATAGAAGGCGATCGCATAAAAGTTGCCTGTTGTCACCGCCACACTCGTCTGAGATGGAGAACAAATCCAGGGAGGACATCTTCAGCCGATAACTCAGTGGGATTGTCTAACACCTCAACATCCACTCCTGGTCGATAAATTTCTACCCGTCGGTTCTGCGGGTCAATTAACCACCCCAATCTCGCCCCATTGTCCATATATTCTCGCATTTTGGCTTGGAGTTTGCTCAGGCTGTCTGATTCGGAACGCAACTCGACAACAAAGTCTGGGCAAAGCGGTACAAAGCCTTTTCGCTGTTGGGGGGTAAGCGATTCCCAACGTTCCCGCCTCACCCAGGATGCATCGGGGGAACGGTTGGCGCCATTGGGTAGTTTAAACCCTGTCGAGGAGTCAAAGGCTTCTCCTAAGTCTTCGTTGGCTTCGTACCAGCGATCCAGTTGTCCGGTAATGCTGCGATTGCGTGCGCCTGATTCGCCTCCTGTAGGGGGATTCACAATTAACTCTCCTGCTGCGGTGCGTTCTAGTCTCAAATCCCGATTCGCCAGAGCGATCGCCTCAAATTGTTCGGGGCTGACGTGCAGTGCGATCGCACGAGGGAGTTCAAGAGATAGGGTTTCCATTTTGCTGGGAGATTGTACCATCGTTGCTTCGCGATCACGTTAAGCCATGATCTCATTTAATTGTCGTATCAACTTAAATTATCCCTGGTCTTGGCTAAGGGGATCACGTCGAACGATATACTAGGCAGTGAGGCTGTCAAAAAAACTTCACAAATCAAACCGATAGCATAATTTGATACATTAAGTGTCAAATTACCTCAGTAAATATCACGTAGCTGCCAAGATGAACGCAGGAATTGACCTTCAAGGAAGTTTTATTGAATCGCTTAAAGATTTTGGCATCCCCAGTGGTGCTGCCAAGGCGATGTGGATGCCCCTGCCGATGTTCCTGATGATTATCGGTGCCACCGTGGGTGTCCTTGTCATAGTCTGGCTGGAACGAAAAATTTCTGCTGCGGCTCAACAGCGGATTGGTCCGGAATATGCTGGACCTCTGGGTGTTCTGCAAGCCGTCGCCGATGGTCTCAAGTTGGTGTTTAAGGAAGATATCGTCCCTGCCAAAGCAGATCGATGGCTATTTACTCTCGGACCCATACTCGTCGTCATCCCCGTCTTTTTGTCGTACCTGATTATCCCCTTTGGACAGAACCTGATTATTACTAACGTAGGACTGGGGATATTTCTCTGGATTGCCCTGTCGAGTATTCAGCCTATTGGTTTGCTGATGTCAGGGTATGCCTCCAATAACAAGTATTCCCTACTTGGGGGGTTAAGAGCAGCGGCACAGTCGATTAGTTACGAAATTCCCCTGGCGCTGGCGGTATTGGCAGTGGTGATGATGTCCAATAGCCTAAGTACCATCGATATTGTGGAACAGCAATCTGGGTATGGCATCTTAGGCTGGAATATTTGGCGTCAACCCGTTGGCTTTTTGATTTTTTGGATTGCCGCATTAGCCGAATGTGAACGACTTCCCTTTGACCTACCCGAAGCTGAGGAGGAATTGGTTGCTGGCTATCAAACCGAATATGCCGGCATGAAATTTGGTTTGTTTTATATCGGATCTTACGTTAACCTAATCCTTTCTGCCATATTAGTAGCGGTGCTGTACTTAGGCGGCTGGGAATTCCCGATTCCCCTTGACCGATTAGCCACTTGGTTAGGTGTAAGTGAAACCAGTTCCTGGTTACAGGTAATTACCGCTTCTCTGGGAATTACCATGACCTTACTCAAAGCTTACTTTCTCCTCTTTATTGCGGTTCTGCTGCGCTGGACAGTTCCCCGTGTACGGATTGACCAACTCCTAAATTTAGGCTGGAAGTTCCTTTTACCGATTGGATTAGTGAACCTGTTGCTAACTGCTGCTCTTAAACTCACCTTTCCGGTTGCATTCGGGGGTTGATTGCTGATTGGTCATTGTTCATTGGTCATAGTTAAAAACGAATGACGAATGACAAATGACGAATGACAAATGACGAATGACGAATAACAAATTATGCTCAAGTTCCTCAAACAAGTTGGCGATTACGCCAAAGAAACCGCTCAAGCTGCCCGTTATATTGGTCAAGGTTTATCTGTAACCTTCGACCACATGCAGCGCCGTCCCGTTACCGTCCAGTATCCTTATGAGAAACTGATTCCTTCTGAACGGTATCGGGGTCGGATTCACTTTGAATTTGACAAGTGTATTTCTTGCGAAGTCTGTGTGCGAGTTTGCCCGATCAATCTGCCCGTGGTAGATTACGAGTTCGATAAAGCGAGTAAGAAAAAGAATCTCAAGCACTATAGTATTGACTTCGGGGTTTGTATTTTCTGCGCGAACTGTATTGAATACTGTCCCACCAACTGTCTGTCGGCGACAGAAGAGTATGAAATGTCTACCTATGATCGCCACGAACTCAACTATGATAATGTGGCGATGGGACGCCTGCCGTACAAGGTGACGCAAGACCCGATGGTTACGCCATTACGGGAATTGGCTTACCTACCCAAAGGAGTCACAGATCCCCACGATTTACCGCCAGGTTCTCGACGTGCTGGTTTGCGTCCGGAAGAAATTGTCGAGCAAATGGAACCGACTGAAGCAGAAAAAGAAGAAGAAACAGCGAAGAATGCTTAAAGCTGATCCCACGGAGTCTATTTCCGTGGGATTAATGTGTCATTTTAACTAGAGTGCAAGGAGTGAAGGTACAGTGGATCTAGCCCAAGGGGTTCAGTTTGTTTCATTTGTAATTTTGTCGGTGATGATGATTGGGTCAGCCTTAGGCGTTGTCCTACTCAATAACATCGTTTATTCAGCATTTTTACTCGGTGGTGTCTTCATTAGTATGGCGGGGTTTTACCTGTTGCTCAATGCTGATTTTGTCGCCGCCGCGCAAATCTTGGTTTATGTGGGTGCGGTGAATGTGCTAATTTTGTTTGCCATTATGTTGGTGAACAAGCGAGAAGATTTTAAACCGATCACGAATCGTTGGATTCGTCAAGGTGCAACCGCGCTGGTTTGTTTGGGGTTATTTGCGCTGCTGGGGACGATGGTATTAGTGACACCTTGGTCAATCTATTCAGGTACGGCGGTTCTCGGTGAAGGATCAGTGGTGGAGATTGGCAAGCATTTCTTCAGTGACTTTTTACTACCCTTTGAACTCGCCTCAGTACTGTTATTGATGGCGATGGTGGGTGCGATTATTTTGGCACGTCGCGATTTTATTCCAGAGAGTTTGGTGCCTCGCGATACATCAGAAACTGAGTATTCTACCTTACCCGAACGTCAGCGTCAGTTGACATCTGTCGGTGGAGAGTCTCAAAAAAGCACCCGATAAAACGTATTATGGTAGGGGCAGTAATAGGGGCGAGTTTAGGAGCGGGTGTAGGGGCGGGTTTAGCCTTTCAATAGACTTTGTGACTGATAAGCGAGCAACAAAACCCGCCCGATTGTCAAACATCAAACATTAAACGTCAATTCATGGAACTACAACTTCAATATTTTTTACTGCTAGCGGCGGCTCTGTTTTGCCTTGGTATCTATGGCTTAATTACCAGCCGCAATGCTGTGCGCGTGTTAATGTCAATTGAACTGCTGTTAAATGCGGTCAATTTGAATTTAATGGGGTTTTCTAATTTTATTGACCCTATCGGAATTAAAGGTCAGGTGTTTACCGTGTTTGTGATTACGGTAGCGGCGGCGGAAGCGGCGGTTGGGTTAGCAATTGTGCTTTCGATTTATCGCAATCGCGACACGATTGATATGGAGCAGTTTAATTTGCTGAAGTGGTAAGCTTTAGCCTGAAGTTTAGCCTAGAACTAAAGTTCTGGCTAAAAGCTGAAACCCGTTTAAACGGGTTCAAGTCGGGGAAGCCGGGGGGAGAAAAAATTAGGGTCTGCTGAATAAGTTTTGTGGTGGGGTTAGAGAGCAGGGGAAGCAGAGGAAGCAGAGGGAGCAGAGGAAGCAGAGGGAGCAGAGGAAGCAGAGGGAGCAATGGTACATTTTCCGTGATTCTATCGCCATAGTTTTCAACACCGAGGGTGTTACTGGTAAGTCGAGGTAAGCGATGTCCTGAGCGTGTCGAAGGGTCGAGGTGTTGATAGATAGTCTCAAATTTCCTTGAAGATGAACAACTTTCTCTACGGCTCCAAGTGTTGATAGCTAAGGGTTTGGGTTTTCTACAGCAAGCCCAAATTAAATTTAGAGCTGATCCGAAAAGTATGGCGTAGGGTGCCATTGGACTTAAACTAAATGGCGCTGACTCGCATAACCTGGAAATAAATGAATTAACTCTTTGAACCCGTTTCAACGGGTTTCAGCTTTTAGCCCCAACTTTAGTTGAGGGCTTAAGTGAGCGACATTCTCCCCTCAAACCTATACTATTTAGGGTCAATTATCCTCCCCTGGTTTAACTACCTTTATCACAACGCCAAACTTTCATCGTCTTATCCATACTGCCACTCACAAGTGTCTCACCATCGGGGCTAAAGGCAACAGCATACACTTCCCAAGTATGCCCATTCAAAGTAGCCAGAGTTTGCCTATCATACAGTTGCCAAATCTTAATCGTTTTATCCATACTACCACTGGCTAACGTGTAACCATTGGGACTAAAGGCTAATGTCCGTACTCGTTGAGTATGACCCCTGAGAGTACCGAGTTCACGTCTTTCCCCTACCTGCCAGAGTGTAATTGTGCCATCGCTTTTTCCTGTAGCCAGGAGTTGCCCATCGGGACTAAAGGCGACAGAATAGAAAAAGCCAAAACGTAACTGGCTATGACCAAAACTATTCTGTTCCTCCCCTGTACTGATTTGCCATAATTTCACCGTTCCATCCCCACTAACACTGGCAATACTTTCTCCATCGGGACTGATGGCAATATCATTAATATAGGAGGTATGTCCTGTAAGCGTTTGTAATTCCCTACCCTGTTGGATATGCCATAACTTAATAGTGCCATCATTGCTACCACTAGCTAATATCTCTCCATCGGGACTAATGGCGAGGGAACTAATCCATTTCCGATGACCCGTGAGGGTTAAAATAAGTTGTCCATTCTCTACCTGCCAAACCTTAATCGTTTGGTCATAACTTCCTGTGGCTAAATATTGACTATCCGGCGTAAAGGCGATAGCACAGACTCGTCCAAGATGACCATTGAGAGTATGATACTCCTGTCCTTCTGGTAACTGCCATAACATAGCCGTAGCGTCTGCACTACCACTAGCAAGAATTAAGCCATCGGGACTAATCGTCACCGCTTCCACCGAACCCCAATGTCCATCGAGAGTTTGAATAACTTGCCAGTTAGTTAAGGGAGGATTAGAGGGAGGCTGGAGGATGAGGGGATGCGCCGGAGTTGATGCGATCGCGCTTTGACCTCCTTTCCCCTGAAATCCTGACAGGATAATCGATTGAGGCGATATCGATGGTGTAGGACGTTGAGTTAAGGAAATCGAGGGAAGTTGATGTAAATCCCGCAGAACTTCAGCGACAGATTGATAACGGTAATTGGTGGCTCGTTTCAGTAGTTTATCTAAAATATAGCCTAATTCATCACTAATCGAATTCGTTTTTAAGTAACGCCGCCATACCCAGGTATCCTCGCCCGTATCAAAGAATTCTTCAGGAGATATTTGCGTGAGCAAATGAATACAACTAACGCCTAAACTATACAAATCGCTGGCAAAAATGGCTTTTCCTTTAGCTTGTTCTGGAGCGATATAGTCCGGTGTCCCCACAGTCGTTCCTGTTTTTGTCGTACCAATGGCATGTTTAGCCGCACCAAAATCAACTAAAACTAAATTACCCTTAATCACCCCTGCTTCAGTTTCTCCTGTATCCCCAGTATAAATATGCCGACGACGAATAATATTTTCTGGCTTAATATCGCGATGAATCACAGAACGCGAGTGGATAAACTCAAGTATCGAGAGCAAATCTCGCAGCATCTCCCGAATCTGCTGTTCGTTAAATACCCCCTCCTTTGCCAGGATTTGGGCTAAATTTTGCCCATCAATAAATTCTTGGACTAAATACTGGCGATTATCCTGGGTAAAATGAGCCAGCAATTCCGGAATCTGGGGATGTTTCCCTAACTCATCCAGACGCACGGCTTCTCGTTCAAATAATTCTGTCGCTTTCTGGACATCGCTTGTCCCCTGATAGAGGGGAAAAAACTGCTTAATCACACATTGGGGTTTCGAGGGTTTATCCTCATCCACCGCTAAAAACGTTTTGCCAAACCCCCCTTGTCCAATCAGTCGCAGACTGCGGTAACGCTCTCGCAGCAGCAGCTTGGAACCACAACGTTGGCAAAACCGCATCCCATCCGGGTTTTGGGGGCGATCGCAGTGAGGATTGAGACAATAGCTCATCAGCCAAGGGATATAAAGCCTTCGTCTCTATTTTGGCTTGATCAGGGCGCATTGCTTATAATAAATGAACATAACTATGTACATCAGCTTATGCTTCCCTACGAAATCACATCCCCAACAGAGGCACGAAATGGTTTTTTTCAGTTATTAAAACAGGTGGTATAAAATCATCAGATCTATATCATAAACCGCCGTGATGGTGAAAATGTTGCTTTGATTTCAGAGTCTGATTTAACCAGTTTAGTTGAAACTGTTTATCTATTTAGATCACCTACCAATGCTCGTCGGTTATTGGATGCTATAGAGGAATCTAAAACCGGAAAAATTAAACCTCAAACAATTGAAGAACTTGAGCAGGAGTTAGGGATTGAGTAAGCAAAAGAAAAAGAAAACTGAATCTGAACAGAGTAAACCAGTAGTCGTTACTCGAATTCCTGGTTTTAGCTCTCAATTCAAAGAAGATCCAGCCTGGTGGTTTAAGCACGATTTTCAGAAAGCCTCAAAAATATTGGATTTAGTTACGGCTGTCATTCAAGATCCTTTTGCTGGAATTGGTAAACCTGAACCTTTGAAGTATATGGAAGCAAATATATGGTCACGGCGCATTGACCTAGAGCATCGACTTGTCTATCGAGTTAGTTGAAAATCTTCAGATTGATTTTTTAGTGTGTAGGTATCATTATGAATAACTAATCACTCAACTCACCCGCTATCCTGCTATATCATTTCCGACTGTTTCTCTAATTTCATAACATTTCACTTCAAATACCTCCAATTCTTTGCGTCCCTCTGCGCTTCCCTCTGCTACCTGGAGCGTTAAAATATAATCCTAATACCCCCATCATTAACACCGCCAAATCCTAATCGTCTTATCCGAACTCCCACTGACCACAGTTTTGCGATCCGGACTTATTGCCACAGAATACACCGCACTGTTATGCCCTTTCAGAATATCAATAATTTTCCCTGTACTTAATTGCCAAAGCTGAACCGTCTCATCCGAACTCCCACTCACCAGAACCTTTCCATCCCGACTCATAGCAAGTGAATTAACCGAACCAAAATTCCCCGATAAGGTACTCATTTCTTTACCCGTTCCCAAATACCAAAGTTTAATCGTTTGATCGGCACTACCACTGGCAATTATTTTACCATCAGGACTAAATACCACTGACTTAACCGCCGCTTTATGCCCACTCAATGTCATCATCAATTGACCTGTGGTTAAATCCCAAACCTTAATCGTCTTATCATCACTCCCACTGACAAGAATCTGACTATTAGGACTAATCGCCACGGCATTAACTCGCCCTAGCCAATCGGAGTGCTGAATCGATAGGGGAATTTCTTTGCCAATTTCCAGGTTCCACAGTTTAATCGTTCTATCATCACTCCCACTAATTAAACGTTGCCCATCTCGACTAAAGACAATTGATTTAACCGAACTTGAATGTCCCATGAGAGTATAAAGTTCCTGTCCAGTTTCTAACGCCCAAACTTTAATCGTATAATCATCATTACCACAGGCAAGCCATTTCCCATCAGGACTAAATGCAATTGATTTTACGCCATTAAACCAGGCAAAGTTTTTAGCCAGAATTCCCATCTCCTGACCCGTTTTTAATTGCCAAAGTCGGAGGGTTTGGTCATCACTTCCACTGGCAAAAATCCCTCCCTGGGGACTAATCGCCACCGCATTAACCTTACCTGAATGACCAGTTAAGGTTTGTACACAATGCCAGTTCTGGGTAATTACACCAGACTCGGTGCGGGTTTCCAGTGTGGTTAGCCCCGTCCATAGGTCTTGCAGAGAATTACCAATCTGATGAATATTTTTGCCCACTCCCTGGAGTCCGGCGTCAAGTTCATGTCTTAACATTGCCAGAGAAAGGAAGGAATGTTCTGGCGTGTCTGAGGCATTTGGGGGTGACGAGGGTAATCGATTTTTGTCCTTAATGTCTTGCAGTTTATGAATTGTCCTCTGAAGTTGAACAATAGTTTCCTTGAGTTGTTCAATCTGTTGGTGTCGCTGGGAATTTACCTGTTGCGCGTTGGTTTCCAGGTGAGAGACTTGCTGGTTCAGGGGTTCAAGGTAGTCATACCATTTCGCGATCGCGTCTTTTAGTTGTCCAAGCTGTAATCCTTGATTAGTAACCTGTGGCGTTAACGTGTCGAGTTGAGTTTTAAAGGGTTCAAGCTGTTGCTGAACTTGGAGAATAATCGCATCATGCTGTTGCTGGTTAGCGACGCTAAATTCAGCAAATCGCTGTTGAGTTTGGCTATCCAGGCGAATTAGTTCCTGGTTAAGGGTGTCAATAAGGGGGTTAATATAAGCCAGAATTCCTTCGGCTTGCAGATGTTGTAATGCGTGTAATTGATCCAGTTGGGTTTGGGTTTGGCGATCGCGCTGTTGGGTTGTCTCGTCGAGTTGAGTCAGATGCAGCTGCAGAGGATGGATGAGTTGATAGATGTGGGCGATAATTTCCGCGTGTTGTTGCTGATTCGCGCTATTGAATTGTTCCAGTTGATCTTGGCTGCGGCTATCCAGTTGAATCAGTTGTTGATTCAGGGGTTCGATTAGCTGATGAATTTTCGCGATCGCCGCCTTATACTGTTGAGCATTAACATCCTTAAGGTGACTGATACGCTCCTGAGTCTGGATATCCAGTTGAGAGAATTGCTCGTGAATCGGTTCTAGATTTTGATACACCTGCGCGATCGCTGTATCCTGGTGCTGACGGTTGAGTTGATGCAGCCGTTGACGATTCAGAACATTCACCCCCAGCGTGAAGGTTAGGGGGGTAGCGGCGTAGATAACTTGCTGAGTTGCGGCTGCGATCGCGGTTCCCAAAAATGAACCCCCGATACAAACATATTCGGTAATATCGAGCCAGTGGCGTTGGGTCATGGTTGTCCTAGTGGCTAGTTGTCCCTGATTATCATTATCTTAATTATCTATCATCGCTCGAATTTTGGATTATAGTTGTTCCTGGAGAACTAACTCCCTCTAAAGCTGAACTCATTGATCAAGTTGGGAAAATTGTTACTGGTAGATTCAATGAGCAGAACTCTCGTAAATCTTTTCAAGAAAATCCCAAAGAACTCGTTAATGAAGTCTGGCAAATGAACAATTGTTTCTACAGTGAATCGTCAGGGTAGCTTGAATAAAGAAATCGCTAGGAATCGCGCTTTGACAGATAAACCCTTAGTTGTTCTCGTCAATGAAGGATCATTCGAGAAAACTCCGCCGCCACCATGAGTGACCCTCAGTATGTAAAAGCCGTGGCAATGCTGACGCAAATGATACAAAATCCAGGTTGATTAATACTCAAGTTCGGTGAAATACTTATAGCAAAAGGCAGAAGGCTGCTTGGGTAAGGAGCAAAAAGGGGATAACTTGAACCTTTGGATAGACATTTTCCCAAACCCTAACCTGCTATGGTCTAACCAACGACTCAGTATAAATAGCAGGAGATTCACTCATGCCCTTAAATGTCACCCAAAAACTGATTCAATCCCATCTGGTTTCCGGTACGATGAAACCTGGTGCAGAAATTGCCCTCCGGATCGATCAGTCTCTTACCCAGGATGCCACAGGAACCATGGTTATGCTGGAGTTAGAAGCTATGGGCATTGATCGGGTCAAAACTGAGCTTTCAGCACAATACGTTGATCACAATCTCCTGCAAACCGACTATAAGAATGCCGACGATCATCTGTTTTTGCGATCCGCCTGTCAACGGTTTGGCATTTGGTATAGTCGCCCTGGCAATGGTGTTAGCCATCCCGTTCAGATGGAACGGTTTGGTATTCCCGGCAAAACCTTGATTGGTTCCGATAGTCACACGCCAGCCGCAGGTTCCCTGGGAATGCTAGCATTTGGTGCTGGCGGAATTGATGTGGCAATGGCAATGGTGGGGGAACCCATGTTTGTGAAAATGCCCAGAGTCTTGGGTGTCAAACTTTTGGGGAAATTACCCGATTGGGTGAGTGCGAAAGATGTTGTCCTGGAAATGTTGCGCCGCTACGATGTCCACGGCTGTCGGGGCATGATTATTGAATATTATGGACCCGGACTTGCCCAACTCAGTGCCATGGATCGCCATGTTATCGCCAATATGGGGACGGAAATGGGAGCAACAACTACTGTTTTCCCCTCAGATGTTGAAATTAAGCGATTTTTAGAGGCTCAAGGGCGAGGACAGGATTGGGTAGAACTTGTCGCCGATGAGGATGCTGAATACGATGTCTATGACATGATTAATTTGTCGGAACTGGTTCCCTTAATTGCCTGTCCCAGTAGTCCCGGAAATGTTGTTCCGGTTACCGAAGTGCAGGGACGCCCTGTAAATCAGGTGGTGATTGGTTCCTCAGCAAATCCAGGGTTGCGTGATTTCTGGATAGTTAGCCAAATTGTGAAAGGAAAAGTTGTTCACGATCGCGTATCCTTTGATGTTAACCCAACCTCCCGCCAGGTGATTGAGAATTTAGCGGCAATGGATGACGCCTTTATGAATTTAATTCATGCTGGGGTACGATTTCATCAGGCAGGATGTTTAGGTTGTATCGGCATGGGACAAGCACCCGCTTCGGATCAAATCTCTTTACGGACTATGCCGCGTAACTTCCCTGGGCGTTCCGGAACTGCTGATGACCAAGTGTATTTGTGCAGTCCAGAAACGGCTGTAGCGGCGGCTATTACTGGAGAAATCACTGATCCGCGTGAGTTGGAACAGCGTTGTGGGATTACATATCCGCAATTTATTGCCCCAGAAACTGAAATCATTAATACTGATATGTTAGTGGCTCCGCCGGAAGATGGCAGGACAGTTGAACTGGAAAAGGGACCCAATATTAAATCCTTCCCTGAATTTGCCGCCTTATCTAATAGTATTTCTGTGCCTGTGCTGTTGAAAGTTGAGGATAATATTTCCACCGATGAAATATTACCTGCTGGTGCGCGGGTGCTACCTTACCGCAGCAATATCCCCGGCATTAGTCAGTTTGTCTATTACATGAAGGATGACACCTTTTGGCAACGGGCAGAAGCCGCAAAGGACAAATCTGGGGGTCATGTTATTGTTGGCGGAAGTAACTATGCTCAGGGTTCCAGCCGGGAACACGCCGCGATCGCACCCCGTTATTTGGGGCAAGTGGCTGTCTTAGCTAAATCTTATGCCCGGATTGGTTGGCAAAATCTGGTGAATTTTGGAATTATGCCCCTAGAGTTTGTCAATCCTCAAGATTACGACAGTATCAGCGAAGGGGATGAACTGGAAATTATTGGCTTACGGGAGGCGTTAGAGGCAGAGCGATCAATTCCTGTCAAGAACCTCACCAAGGACATGATATATTCCATGACTCATAGCCTGAGTCCCCGTCAGGTGGAAATTATGCTTTGTGGCGGCTTAATCAATCACTTTAAAGCTAAATCACAAGTCGCCCAATCTGTCAAGGTGTAATCTTAAATTCAGGTTGATGTTTCAACGGAGAGGGGGGGATTCGAACCCCCGATGGCTGTGACACCATAACAGATTTCGAGTCTGCCGCATTCAACCGCTCTGCCACCTCTCCAGATCTTTGTTCTTATGATAGTAGCACTCATTGTTACTGAGTAGCATATCAAAAGCGTCTCAACGGTTCAAAAAAGCGCCGCATCAGTACGGTTAGCCTCCAAGGTGGTTTCAAAGCCCTGTTCAGGTGTCCACTGAATCGCCCCATCACGCCCAGTCCAGTACAATTCAATCTGAGCATTTTGTAGGAGTTTGGCGGCTTGGGGTTCGATGACTTCCGCCGACGCGATCGCCACTTTGGGTTGGAGTACGTCTACCAATCGAGGCGTGAGAGGTTCACC
The DNA here is from genome assembly GCF_000155555.1 of Coleofasciculus chthonoplastes PCC 7420. Lineage (GTDB taxonomy): Bacteria > Cyanobacteriota > Cyanobacteriia > Cyanobacteriales > Coleofasciculaceae > Coleofasciculus > Coleofasciculus chthonoplastes_A. The sequence goes on along the minus strand of NZ_DS989868.1, from coordinate 9,827 downwards.
AGACCACCATAGCACTTGAATTTGAGGCAAATTATCCCGTTGAGCGAATTGATTTTGCTCATCGGGTGGCATATCTCCCAAGAGTAACCAGGTTCGATCCTTAATTTGAAGCTGTACGATAGGAGGTTGGGCTTTGATTAATTCGATCGTCGTTTTTTCTCCAGAACCCGTAGCACCAACTGCTAAACGTTGTTCCGTTGAAACGACTTCATAAATTCCATTTTGGGATTGAACCGCCTCTGCGATCGCCTGTGTATCAGTGGGTAACGGTTCTGAATGGGCTAAGTCATAAAACCGCTTAACGGGTAAACTTTCCAATATTGGCACCCAACCACTCCGAAAACGAGGTTGTGAATCAACCGCAACCGCCCAATCCACCTGATTAACCCCTTGCTTTTGCAAAAAAGGCAGGATAGTAAAATTCGCGGTATCGGTTTCTCCACTATTGACAAGCGTCACTTGACCCTGATCCTGAATCACTAAAACCTGTTCTTGATCAGCCACTAAAACAGTAACTTGAAACTGTTCTAGCCGGGTTTGCCAAATGGGTAGGGCAATAATGGTTAAGGCGATTACACCGACGAATATGCCTCGCATCTGCACACGCGAACTGATACAAGTGATGCCAATTAAGCCATAAAGCAGCAGTAACTGCATCAGGGAAATTGTACCGAGGGCGACTGAACTAGCGGGTAAAGCATTTAAAAATCGCACCAGTTCCAGCAAGCCTTGAAGAGGATAGTACAGCAATCCCGCGATCGCGCTACCGGCTAAGGGTGAAATTAATGCGACTAAGGCACTCAGAAAACCCCCCAAGCTAATTAAGCTAATCAAGGGTGTGCCGATAATATTGGCAACCACACTGTAGGGGGCAATCATGCCGAAAACATACAGTTGTAAGGGTAATGTCCACAACAGTGCGGCTAAGGGAACGGCGATTAAAGCAGCAATGACTGAAGGTAACCAGTCAAGGTTCTTAACTAAGGGAGGTACGGTTACTAGCAATCCCAGTGTTGCTAAAAAGCTTAACTGAAAGCCTAAATCCCAAATCCACAACGGATTGATAATCAACAAAATCGTCGCGGCAAGTAATAGAGAACCTAAGGGTTTAACTTGTCGATGAGTCAGCAGCGCCACTAATGCGCCTACTCCCATAATCGCAGCTCGTAGAACTGACGGTTGTAAACCTGTTAAGCCAACATAAATCAGTAACGCTGTGAGTCCAATCCCAAATTGCGTTTTTGTTCCCCACCGTTTGGTTAACGCTAATATAGCAGCCCTAAATAGGTCGCAACAGATATAATAGTAATAATACATCCCTAGTAAAAAGACAAAAGATGAACATTATAGATGAATTGGCTAATTTTATCAATCAGACAAAAGAGACCAAAGAAATTAAAAGAGCCTTGGCGGTAAAAATGATTTTGGAAGGAAAATCTTATCGTGAAGTCAAAGAAATATTAAAAGTTTCTCACAGTTTTATCAGCCAATGGAAAAATCAAGCGCTTTTTCAGGGTGTAGAAAGTTTAAAGCTTCAATATAAAGGTAGAGCAGGTTACTTAAAATCTGAAGAAAAAGAGCAAACAATTCAGTGGTTGAGAGAACAAGATTATCTAAGATTATCAGACTTGCAGAAGTATTTGCAGGAGCAATATAATGTAGTTTTTGAGTCCAATCAAAGTTATTATAGCTTATTTAAAGAGGCTCAAGTGAGTTGGAAAAAGACTCAAAAAAAGAATCCGGCTAAAAATGATGAATTAGTCAAAGCTAAAAAAAAAGAAATAGAGGCAAGGCTAGAAAAATGGAAACCGGAAATAGAAGCTGGAAGCCGGACGGTGCTTATGCTTGACGAATGTCATCTGCTGTGGGGTGATTTGTTAGGTTATGCGTGGGGAAGAACAGATGCAAGAATAGAAGTCCCTCTCAAAAATGAAAAAGAAAGACAGACTTATTATGGGGCTTTAGATTATCAAACCAAAGAGTTTATAGTCAAAGAATATAAAAGTGGAAACAGCGAAAATACAATCGATTTCATCGAATATTTACAAAGGAAACGACCCGGGAAAAAATTATCGATATTTTGGGATGGTGCAACTTACCATGATTCCAAGCAGTTTCGAGAATACTTAAAGACAATTAATCAAGATTTATCAGAGGAAGACTGGTTGATAAGTTGTACAAAATTTGCTCCGAACGCTCCCGAACAAAATCCAGTCGAAGATATTTGGTTGCAAGTTAAAACTTTCATTAGACAATTTTATCATCTTTGCAGCTCTTTTAAAATAGTTAAGTGGTTATTTAAGTTTTTTGCTGATGGTCAAATATTCGATTTTCCCAAAATATTTCAGTATGGAAAATTGCCACAATCTATTTAGGATTGCTATACTGAACCCAAAATCAACGACACATGAAACCCAGAGGCTGCCAAGACATGAGCGAATCCGGTTTGAATAAATAGGTCGCGAATATCATAGGGTAAATCGACGGCTTTGCGTCCCAATACAATTGAACTCAAAAGTAGACCAGTGGGACTTCCTAGCTGACGCACTTGGGCATGGATAATACGTTGGCGTAACATCCACCATCCCCATGTTGATTCTTGATTTTCGTCGGGAAAACTGACTTGTCGCCCACTTAAGCCAGCAAACGCGCCTTCCTTGGTTAAATAGGTGGCAAAATCAAAGCCGCCAGGATTGGCTGCGGGTTTGGGTTTATATAAAACACCTGTGACGGAAATAGTTTGACCTGGAAAAAGACCCGTCGATTGCAATAAAGGAACCGTTACATATAACTTACCGGTGACACCTCGCGTCGTTGTGCCCCGATTTTCATTACTTTCCAGTTCAGTGAGTTGGGTAGCTTCTAGCCAAAATTGCCCCTTCTGCGATCGCGTCAGCCGAGGAACGGTTTCGACGTTACCTTGAATGGTGACAACTTGCCCTTGCGCCGAACTAGAAACAAATTGACTGATGTCATTGGATTCAGGTTGAGGTAATCGCAGTTGCACATAGAGAAGGGCGATCACCGCAATCAGGCTAGCGGTCAACCATAATCTCGGTCGAGGTCCGGTGCGCCAAATTCTGGGGAACGCGATCGCACAAATTATGCCTATCCCGATTACACTCAGGATTAAAAGACTATACTCTTGCCAGGTGACAGTACGAGTAGGCAAGCCGACAACGGCTGTAGACAATAGGGCAAGAATATAAGCCCCACTCAGTAGGGAACCACTGGCAAGATTCATCGCATAGCTAGACCGGGTTTCCAAACCAATACGGTATGAAAGAAACAAAAAGCACGATGCAGGTGTTCAAGTCGCCCCCTAAACCGATAACGTTTGAGAGGGAGATGATGACTTGAGCGGAAATCCTAATCCTTCTCGTTGCTGTAAGTAAAGTTGTGCCACTCGTCTGGCTAGGTTGCGAATCCTGCCAATATAGCGTGTCCGTTCCGTTACCGAAATCACACCTCTGGCATCCAGCAAATTGAATGTATGAGAACATTTGAGAACATAGTCAAGACTGGGTAAGACAAGGCTTCTATCAATGAGTTGCTTGGCTTCTTGTTCGTACAAACCAAACAGTGTCAATAATAAGTCGGGGTTAGAGGCTTCAAAATTATAGGTACATTGCTCTATTTCACCTTGGAGGTGAACATCGCCGTAGTTAAGGTGGTCATTCCACTGGATTTTGGTCATCGCATCGACTCCTTGTAGATACATGGAGATTCGTTCTAACCCATAGGTAATTTCGATGGAAACCGGGCGACAATCTACGCCACCGCATTGCTGGAAGTAGGTAAATTGGGTGATCTCCATGCCATCCAACCACACTTCCCAACCCGTTCCCCAGGCTCCGACAGTGGCATCTTCCCAGTTATCCTCGACAAAGCGAATATCATGATCTTCAGGATGAATGCCTAAAGCCCGGAGGGAATCCAGATAAATTTCTTGAATTGTGTTGGGTGAGGGTTTAATCAGGACTTGATACTGGTAATAGTGTTGAAAGCGATTGGGATTTTCTCCGTAGCGTCCATCGGTTGGTCGTCGGCAAGGTTCCACGTAAGCTACTGACCAAGGTTCATCGCCAATGGATCTGAGAAACGTGTGTGGGTTTTTGGTTCCGGCACCTTTTTCAATGTCATAGGGTTGAGCAATCAGGCAACCGCGATCGCTCCAGAACTGGTGTAACGTAGCAATTACAGACTGAAAATTCACATGACCTCCACATTTTGGTCAAAATCTATCACTACATTTTGGCATCTTGCTGGATTGTCCCGGCTGGATATCTGTGTTCGGGCGTTAAGCGAGGGCGGGGGAGTTGAGTGTGTTCGTCTGAAGGTAGGCAGGTGATTGGCTACTTGAGTGTAACAGGATAGTGCGATCGACATAGTACCTAAGTAGTTTGCTGGAAGGTGTTCTCTGCGTAAAGGAGTAGAGCAAAAAAAAATTAGTCGGCTAAATCCCTTAATTTGAAAGGATTCCAGCCTTCCTCCAAAAAAAAAACCCTCAAAAGGTTGACAACTCCAGAAATAGCCACTACATTGGTAAATGCGCTTGAAACGGAGTTCACTCCATATCCAAGCGTCCGAACCAAGACAAATCAATAGTTTGAAAGCCAAGCATACAAAACTCCTTGTCAAAAAACTTCGAGGGGAATCAGGAAACTGAGACTCTCTCAACTAATAAGGATAACTTGGAAATGTCACCTATTAATAGGTGACGTTTCGGAGCCAAAAAAACACTCTAATATGGAGAGTTTGATCCTGGCTCAGGATGAACGCTGGCGGTCTGCTTAACACATGCAAGTCGAACGCAACCTTCGGGTTGAGTGGCGGACGGGTGAGTAACGCGTGAGAATCTGCCTTGGGGTCGGGGACAACCACTGGAAACGGTGGCTAATACCGGATAAGCCTTCGGGTAAAAGATTTATTGCCCCAAGAGGAGCTCGCGTCTGATTAGCTAGTTGGTGAGGTAAGAGCTCACCAAGGCAGCGATCAGTAGCTGGTCTGAGAGGACGATCAGCCACACTGGGACTGAGACACGGCCCAGACTCCTACGGGAGGCAGCAGTGGGGAATTTTCCGCAATGGGCGAAAGCCTGACGGAGCAAGACCGCGTGAGGGAGGAAGGCTCTTGGGTTGTAAACCTCTTTTCTCAGGGAAGAAGCTCTGACGGTACCTGAGGAATCAGCCTCGGCTAACTCCGTGCCAGCAGCCGCGGTAATACGGAGGAGGCAAGCGTTATCCGGAATTATTGGGCGTAAAGCGTCCGCAGGTGGCGATTCAAGTCTGCTGTCAAAGCACGGGGCTTAACTCCGTTAAGGCAGTGGAAACTGAATAGCTAGAGTGCCGTAGGGGTAGAGGGAATTCCCGGTGTAGCGGTGAAATGCGTAGAGATCGGGAAGAACATCGGTGGCGAAAGCGCTCTACTGGACGGCAACTGACACTCAGGGACGAAAGCTAGGGGAGCGAATGGGATTAGATACCCCAGTAGTCCTAGCTGTAAACGATGGATACTAGGTGTAGCTTGTATCGACCCGAGCTGTGCCGAAGCTAACGCGTTAAGTATCCCGCCTGGGGAGTACGCACGCAAGTGTGAAACTCAAAGGAATTGACGGGGGCCCGCACAAGCGGTGGAGTATGTGGTTTAATTCGATGCAACGCGAAGAACCTTACCAGGGCTTGACATGTCCGGAACCCCGGTGAAAGCTGGGGGTGCCTTCGGGAGCCGGAACACAGGTGGTGCATGGCTGTCGTCAGCTCGTGTCGTGAGATGTTGGGTTAAGTCCCGCAACGAGCGCAACCCTCGTCTTTAGTTGCCAGCATTAAGTTGGGCACTCTAGAGAGACTGCCGGTGACAAACCGGAGGAAGGTGGGGATGACGTCAAGTCAGCATGCCCCTTACGCTCTGGGCGACACACGTACTACAATGGTCGGGACAGAGGGCAGCTAACCTGCGAAGGCAAGCTAATCCCAGAAACTCGGCCTCAGTTCAGATCGCAGGCTGCAACTCGCCTGCGTGAAGGAGGAATCGCTAGTAATCGCCGGTCAGAATACGGCGGTGAATCCGTTCCCGGGCCTTGTACACACCGCCCGTCACACCATGGAAGCTGGCCACGCCCGAAGTCGTTACCCTAACCCTCCGGGGAGGGGGACGCCGAAGGCAGGGTTGGTGACTGGGGTGAAGTCGTAACAAGGTAGCCGTACCGGAAGGTGTGGCTGGATCACCTCCTTTTTAGGGAGACCAACTGATTGATGAAGAGAATAAATAATTAAAGCTTCATCAATTCGGACACCCTAGGTCGGTCAAGGAAAAAGTAGATTGGCTTTCAAACTGGTTTCGGTTCGGAAAATGGGCTATTAGCTCAGGTGGTTAGAGCGCACCCCTGATAAGGGTGAGGTCCCTGGTTCGAGTCCAGGATGGCCCACCTGTTCCAGGAAGAGGGGGTATAGCTCAGCTGGTAGAGCGCTGCCTTTGCAAGGCAGATGTCAGCGGTTCGAGTCCGCTTACCTCCATACTTCCCCAAGAAGCGAGCAGGTTAAGCCAAACACCCGCAAACAAGAACCGGAAAAAACAGAGCGTTCAGCACCTGTAGAAGTCAAAAGAACTTGCTCAGACTGCTGGACGTAAACGTTCAGTCAGAACCTTGAAAACTGCATAGCGAGAGAAAAAGTCAAAGTCAGATAGTAATGCACAATGCCAAAAAAGGCGTTTGTGTCTTACACAGACAAAAACCAAAAATAGATGGTCAAGCTACAAAGAGCTAACGGTGGATACCTAGGCACACAGAGGCGAAGAAGGACGTGGCGACCGACGATACACTCCGGGGAGCTGGAAGCAAGCGTTGAGCCGGAGGTTTCCGAATGGGGCAACCCCAAGTACGGCTGACTGAATCCATAGGTCAGCACGAGCCAACCCAGCCAACTGAAACATCTTAGTAGCTGGAGGAAAAGAAAGCAAAAGCGATTCCCCCAGTAGCGGCGAGCGAAAAGGGACCAGCCTAAACCATCTAGCATGCTAGATGGGGTAGTGGGACAGCCATAAGGGAATACCCGAGGCTAGACGAAGTTGTTGAATGCAACACCAAAGAAGGTGAAAGTCCTGTAGTCGAAAGCCAAAGGATACCGGCTGTATCCCGAGTAGCACGGGGCACGAGAAATCCCGTGTGAATCAGCGAAGACCACTTCGTAAGGCTAAATACTCCTGTGTGACCGATAGCGAAACAGTACCGCGAGGGAAAGGTGAAAAGAACCCCGGAAGGGGAGTGAAATAGAACATGAAACCGTTAGCTTACAAGCAATGGGAGGACGATTCAACGTCTGACCGT
>NZ_DS989867.1:62905-131471 GCF_000155555.1 Coleofasciculus chthonoplastes PCC 7420 | reverse complement strand
TTCTACTTGTAAGGAAAACATTCCGGGTTCAAAGTGGGGATTAAGTGCGCCGTCATACTCAAACTTACTTAGCATCAATTGCACCGCGTAAATATGGCTCGGATCAAAAGGTTCCGCATCCTGGAGAGTTTTGGCACGAAATACCGGAATCAGCGCCTCAAAGGGAACGCGAACATCAATCCAGGTATCTTTTTCAGTATCAAACGAGTAGCAGTAGGAAATGCCATCCCACCGTGATTCTGTTCTCAGAATAAACTTATAACGCTGTCCATCGCCTTTAACACGCAGTTCCATCCCCTCATATCCCACTAAATTTAAGGGTGGCTCGAAATTACGGGTACGAACGGAAACAAAACCACCCGAATTTTTGGTAGATACTGTGCCACTGAATAATGCCGCATTATCAATTAGACGAATTGAGCTTTCACTCACACCACCCATCACGACATCATCCACAGCCCCCCAGGTTTCTTTTACATCATCTGAGGGATGTTTGAAATCAAAAATGAGTTGTTTTCCGGGTTCGAGATGATTAGCGGCGACTTGAACTAAATTCTTAATCCCTTGATAGTCTACAATTTCGGGACTATCGACAACTTCTGGCATATAGAATTTGATGCCTTGATAATATTTTTCCCGGTTTGGTGTATCTCCTTCTACAGGTTGCACCCGAACACCTGTACAACAAATAACGGCGGAGATACCGTCCATCATGGCAGGGGTTAAGGTTTCTGGGATAGTGATATCAGCTTCAAATAGTTCCACCTCATCTCCCAGCATTTCCCGCCCTCGCTGAGAATCTCTGACTAAAGCGCGTACCGGATAATCCCGTTCCATCAGACGCCGCACGACTCGCTTCCCGACGCCACCCGTTGCACCAGCTACCACTATCTTACCCAATCGTTTTCCTCCACTTTGGCTTGGTTTATGATGTTGTGTATTACCTGAAAATAAGCGTTTTAAACAGCTAATAAAAGGGATAACCTCAAAGTAAGCTAATGTTTTGACAAATCTACCAGCATCCCATTGGGAGCGATTATTCTGGGTCATTATCCCCTCCTATACTATTTATTTTTTTCAGTGTACCGAATGGATCGGCTACTTCGATAATCAGATAAATATCGGATGCTAGGGGATGATGGTCAGCATAGTCTAGGGGATCAACTCTGACGAGAGCAACATCGGGTTCGGGTTCCGAGCGATCATTTATTCGATGGTACTCTTCAATAGTCCACAAGCGCAGTTTGACGGGGGGTTGAGTTTTTGGCATAACTTTTCTTGCTAAGATTGACCCATGGTTATCAATAATTTGAGGATTCATCGTTTATTGTACTCACTTCTCTCCCAGCCAGCCATATTGTTTACTGTGCCTTGATGGATACTTGGTATTGAGATTCTCGAAATATTCATCGGTCACGGTTTCAGTTCTAGAGTTGACAATCACGGATTTTTCGGTAGTTTAGTATAAAATGCTCGAATCTGGACTTGTGCGCCCTAAGCTGCATCCAGAATAATGTTTAAGCTGAATAGGTTTAGCTGTGAGTTCTAAGAATTTACCGGAAACCACTGCCTACGTTCGGATTACCCAGCACTCTTGGCAACAGGGCAAAATTGAAGGAGATGTTCAAGCGGCTGCTTATGAGTGGCAGTTTCAATGGCGTTTCCGTCAAGGTCAGTTAGTCGTCAGACCTGCTTTGGGACGTGCTTTAATTCAAGAACCACTGGGTCGATTTTTAGAACGTTGCGATTACCAGTTGGAACCAGGAGGAGATTATGCGTTTACTATTCGGGCGGAATTATAAGAGTGTTGAGGGTTAACCCTTCACAGCTTTCGAGGAAACATGGTTTGTAGGGGCGGGTTTAGGGACTTTGGTGTCGCTATTGATGATAACGTTGGTTCAAAACCCGCCCAGACCTAATTTTTAGGTCTGAGTTTGTAGGGGCGGGTTTAGGGACTTTGGTATCGCTATTGATGATAACGTTGGTTCAAAACCCGCCCAGACCTAATTTTTAGGTCTGAGTTTGTAGGGGCGGGTTTAGGGACTTTGGTATCGCTATTGATGATAACGTTGGTTCAAAACCCGCCCAGACCTAATTTTTAGGTCTGAGTTTGTAGGGGCGGGTTTAGGGACTTTGGTATCGCTATTGATGATAACGTTGGTTCAAAACCCGCCCAGACCTAATTTTTAGGTCTGAGTTTGTAGGGGCGGGTTTAGGGACTTTGGTATCGCTATTGATGATAACGTTGGTTCAAAACCCGCCCAGACCTAATTTTTAGGTCTGAGTTTGTAGGGGCGGGTTTAGGGACTTTGGTATCGCTATTGATGATAACGTTGGTTCAAAACCCGCCCAGACCTAATTTTTAGGTCTGAGTTTGTAGGGGCGGGTTTAGGGACTTTGGTATCGCTATTGATGATAACGTTGGTTCAAAACCCGCCCAGACCTAATTTTTAGGTCTGAGTTTGTAGGGGCGGGTTTAGGGACTTTGGTATCGCTATTGATGATAACGTTGGTTCAAAACCCGCCCAGACCTAATTTTTAGGTCTGAGTTTGTAAGTATAGCAACCGCCATGGCTGTTAGGACACATCATTTATGTAGAGACGCGCCATGGCGCGTCTCTACAATGGTGCCGAACGTCCTAATCGATGTGTCTATTGCTATAAACGCTCAATGAGTAAGATAGCGACAATATCATCAATCGGTCGAGGTGGCTGGCGCATCCCTTGGGGAATTAGGCGTTGGAGTCCTTTGGGGGGATACATTTGCCAGTAGCGATCGCGGGCTTCTAATGTACTATAGCGTTCATCGACTAAGACAATGGGAATAGGGGCGGAAATGACTTCTCGAATTTTCCCTTGCCATTGCTTAGAGGTGGTTTGGTTCCCCATGACAATTGTCTCAATGGGAAACTGCTGAGATAATCGTTTAATGGTTGCGATCGCCTGATCGGATGGTATCACTTGATGATAGGAAATCTCTTGGTCTTTCCCTTTTACGGCTAAACCACATTTATCGCGTCCTGGGTCAAACCCTAATATCATGATTCAAACTATTTATTCCACTATTTTAGCTGTAGCGAGGAACGAACATCAGCATCTGGTAGAGATTCTTCATTCCGCTTCGCTCCATTCAGAATGACATAATTGGGTGCTTGGATACTCACGAGTATGACCAATGACGAATGACCAATGACCAATCACATCGAATTTAGATATTTCTCCAATAATTCAGGCAGGTAATCATATCCATCTACACCAATTAAGGGAAGAATTTTTGACCGCTGCTGCTGTAGGATTTCTTTGAATACTTCCCCTCCCAATTGCCCTTGCAAAATCGTCAGTAATCCCACGGCTTTGCGCCAGTCTTCTGTCCCAATCTGCTCCAATAAATATCCGCCCAAGCTGCCTGTATAAATCGTTTTACTCCAGTTTTGTAACTGATAGTAGGCTTGTGCCAAGTACGCTAAATTAAGTCCCTGCAAATACAAATCTCCAGAAAATTGTGCGGCTTGCCACCCTTGTTCTAAATAAGTAATCGCCTCTTGCGGTTGTTGCATAACCACATAAGCAATCCCCAAACTACATAAACACAGGGCTTGACTTTGGCGATCGCCTAATCGTTCTAACAATTGCCGCCCTTGTTGCAGGTACATGATGGCGCTTTCGTAGACATCAGGATCAAGGGCTTGCTGTTGGGCTTGAAAGACCTCACTATAGCCTAAATTCGCTAAGGCGTTGGCTTCACCTAATTTATCCCCGGCTTGCCGTGCTAAGATTAATGCCCGTTGGCTATAATTAATCGCCTCAGCATAATTTTTCTGTGCCACACAGATTCGGCTTAAATGATTGTAATTAGCAATTTCACAGACGCGATCGCTCGCTGAACGGGCAATCTCTAAAGCTTGCTCATGGAATTGTATGGCTCGATTATATCGACCTTGCGCCCGTTGGGAATAGCCTAATAACGTAAGAATTCGCGCTTTCTCTTCGGTTCCCTCGACACGCCGCAAGGGTTCATCCAGATAATCCATCGCATTCCGCAGATAATTCCCACTTAAGGAGGCAAAAACACCGCCATATAAAGGAAAATACTCCCGTTGAGCAAACGTGCGGAGAATTTGCAACGTCGCCTGAAAACAGCTATCGATCAAGCGTTCTCGTTGGGGAACCGTTGCTTGATTTAATGCCAGGGCAATTTGTGACCAGATTACTGCAAATACAATAAACGTGGAAATCGAGAGTCTCGCCCCCATTTTGGAGTTATAGACTCGTTGATCAAACCACTTAACTAACCGACGTTGTAACCATTGCAAAACAACGGTTAATTCCACCCAAGCATCCAGTTCTAAGGTTGGCTGTTGGCGAATCCATTCATCGAGAGGTTGATTATACGCCAGCGCTTGGAACAATGACTTAGATAGAGGACGATTCACCTTTTTTGCCCAGAGTCCCCAAGGTCCGCGTTGTTCAGCGAGTTCCTCAAATCCCAAGGAACCCTGACTTTGCTCATAAATCCAGCTTACTAAATCATTTTCCAAATTTCCCCAAGCGGCTAACCCCCCAGTAATTCCTTGGGCTAGCTGTTCAAGTTCCCTGGCGCGATCGCTGTCGGAACTGGCGGAGGCTTCCTGCTGAAGTGTTTTGGCTAGTTGAGCCAATTGAGATAGATTCAGGACAGGTTCTCGATTCGGATCGATCGCCCGTAGGAAAGCCGTCAACCGTTCACTCTGATCAGCTTGGGTAATTCCCTGGATAGCCGTTGCGATCGCCGCAGAAACCTGATTCTCCTGCTGTACCCGTTCCCATTCGCTGCTAATCATATTCAGCGCCCTCTGCGCCCGTATCGCCTTAGCCTGTTTGAGTTCACTCGCTGGATTATCGATTTGTTCCTGAGTGCTGCTGTGACGTTCATCCAGACAGCGTTCAAACATTTCCCCGGTTCCACTACTGACACCTGACGCCAGCGTTTGGTAAACCTGTCGCTTGGATCGGATTTTTCCTTTCAGCGTCGCGGCGACTATTTCATCAATCAGTTGAAAACAGCGATCGCGTAACGGTATAGAGTTTGTCATAAAAGCAAGCATAAGGCAGAGGGCTTGTATGCAGAGGGCAGAATGCCCAAGCACTTGATTTATGGTATCTGCTTTTTCGCCTATTGTTAACGGGTGGGCATTTGCAGCCAAGAACCAGCCCGGAACTCAAGTTCCGGCTAAAAGCTAAAACCCGTTAAAACGGGTTAAAAGCTTTTCATGTCGTACTAAAATGTAAGTCTTGAACTGATATAGTATTAACGGGGTCCGGCTTCAATGGCAGAATTAGCAATGTTGACCATTATCGCTTCGGCTCGATTAACATCTGTACCCATCCCTTTTAAGGCAATTCGGTAATGGGTATCTTGCCACACCCATTCAATCACCGCTGGTGTACAAATACTCTGGCATCGACTTGGTGTAAAGTATCCCCAGATATCGTTAGTGAGCGGAATTTTTTTGATGAATCCATCGCCGGGAGAATAGTTTGGATTCACTGGCGTGGCGCTAAATGCACCTACAGTACAATCGGGCATTCCATTGCAGTTTTGCTTTAAGTTTAAGGCAATACTATAGGTATTGGGTGACCTAAAACTATTCACATAAATGCGCTGTCTAAACTCCGGCATTTGGCTGGGTAATAAAATTAAAGTATCGGTTTGTCGCTGGAGTTGCGGTAAGACAGGGGTGAATAGATTCGCTACCGGAGATTGTTCTGAGGGTGTGTTGGGATTAGCGCGATCGCGATTAATTAACTGTCGCGCCGTCTCACGAGGAATCCCATAGTTAGCCAAGGTGCTAGGAGTAAATGGGGTTTGGGTTGACGCGATCGCGTGCCATTGATTATTCTGATTGATCACAACCGTCTCTCCAGTACTATTGTCCCAAAACCATTGCGCGATCGCATAATTCTCAACAACTGTAATTTGGGTAACTTCTGGGGACAACCGAAACCCATTCCCCCTTTCCCATAAATCCAGGAGTACAACTTTCCGAATCACTCCCGTATCATCCGCTACAGCAGGAGTCCCTTCTGTCAATATTGTCAGCACCGGATAACTAGCCAATAGAATCAGGCTGGCGATGTACCCAAATCCAAAACTAACCTTCATAATTCCCTGTCATAAAAAGGCTTGTAGTTGCGCTGTCTTCGCCATAAACCTTCGCCGCACGTAGTACAGCCTTGTTTGTAGTATGCGCTTTAGCGCCGCTCAAACTCACGCATCTACTAATATAGAACTATTCCTATCATAACTCCCATAGCATACAACCATGGAGCCAAATTTAACCCTAATTTCCAAAGGACTCTCTCCACTTCTTGCACCAGTCAGTCGTCAGATAGGAAAACACCTCATTGGTGAAGAAATCCTCGAACGCCGGAAACTCAATGAAACAGCCTTACAACCCGTTCTACAAAAAGCCGCCGAGACAGTATCAGAACGAATCCAATGTTATGAACCCGCCGAAATTGACCAAATTTGCTTATTTTTGGAATCTCCACCCGCCGAAACCATCGTCCGTCAAATTTACGCCGCCCAACTTTCAGATCATCCACAAAATAATTTTGAACTAATCCGTCAGGAATGGTTAGCCGCATTCTCCGACTATACCAACATCCCAGAATCTGAACTGCAAGACGCAGCAAATCTAATTTTAGATGATCTGATTGAGGGATGTGAAGAAGCGCTACAAATCGCGATTGACAGGGGGAGACTCTCAGCGCATGACGCCAAATCAGCATTCCGTCATCAAATCGTGCGGGATGAAATTGCGACAATTCAAAAGACGCTTAACCTATTAACAGCACCACGAAAACCCGATATTAAAGCCATTCTAACCTTTGAGGAAAACTATCGTCAGCAAGTTGGTGAACGCCACAAATATATTATTCCTCCCGATTTCGATAAGGCGCAGAAACTACCCATCAATCGCCTATATGTTTGTCCCAACTTTATCCCAACCCCCACCAAACAAACCAATCAACCAGAATCCCTAAAAATTAAAACGTTTCTCGCTAGCATTTATCGCGTTGTCCTACTGGGAAATCCGGGTGGTGGTAAATCCACCTTTACCCAAAAATTCGCCCATGTTTTAGCAACCTGCTATTCAGAACGCCCCTTTGCGGGTAGACAAGTTACACCAATCCTGGTCATCCTGCGGGATTATGGCGCAAAGAAGAAACAAATCAACTGTTCCATCGTACAATATATCGAAACAAAAGCAAATTCTGATTATCAAACCCCGCCACCACCTAGAGCATTTGAATATTTGCTATTGACGGGTCGAGTTGTAGTTATTTTTGATGGATTAGACGAACTGTTGGATACTAGCTATCGCCGGGAAATTAGCAGCGATATTGAATTATTCTGTAATCTTTATCCCTCAGTCCCTGTGCTGGTGACATCCAGAGAAGTGGGGTATGATCAAGCACCTCTTGATCCAGAAAAATTTGAGGTTTTTCGGCTGGCTCCCTTTGATGAAAATCAAGTCAAAGAATATGTTACGACATGGTTTAAGGTTAACGAAGAACCAGAAGAAAAGGGAGAAGCCTTTCTCAATGAGAGCCAATTTGTCTCCGATTTGCGTTCTAACCCGCTGATGTTGGCGTTGATGTGTAACCTCTATCGGCGCGAAGGTTACATTCCCCGAAATCGCCCGGAGGTTTATAAAGAATGTGCTGAAATGTTGTTTGAAACGTGGGATAAAAACAGAGATATTCCGGTTGAGTTTCGCTTTGAGGATAATATTCGACCAGCGGTTGCTCACCTCGCTTATTGGATTTATACTGATGAAGATTTGCAGGGAGGCGTAACTGAACGCCAGCTTATTGTTAAACTCTCTCAGTATTGGTTAGAAAACTATTTCGATGATCGGGATAAAGCAGAAAGGGCGGCGCGTGAGTTTATTAAACTTTGTCGGGGACGAGTTTGGGTATTTACGGGGATAGGAACAACGGCAGATGGTGAGGAACTCTATCAATTTACTTATCGTACTTTTCTAGAATATTTTACGGCACTCTATTTGTTTAGAACCCAAGAGACAGCGAAGGAGTTAGCCGAGTTTCTTTTGCCCAAGATTGCCCAGAAGGAATGGGATGTTGTCGCACAATTGGCTTTTCAGATCAAAAGTAAAAATCCTGAAGGTGCTGGGGATAAATTACTCACTACTGTCCTTTATGCTGTTCGCGAGGCTGAAGCAGAGGAAGCTGAGAATTTACTGTCTTTTGCGGCACGATGTTTAGAGTTTATGGTTCCCAGTGCCAAAGTGACTCGGAAGATTACGAAAGCTTGTATTGAATACTTACTAGAGTCAGGGATTAAACTGATCAATCTAGATGAGTATTCACAGGGGTCTTCCATAAACTTTATAAGATCGGGAAAAACTTTGTTACTGCTCAATGCGGCAACTGAGAATCAAGGAACTATTGCAGAGAGTTTAGAGAAATTACTGATCGAACGATTTAAGAAGAATAGTGATGAACGTGAAGCCCTTGTTCTCTTTGAGATTAGCTCGCATCTTTGGCAAGGTGTCTCTCAAAAGATTTTCGATGCTTGTTATGACTGCATGGAGCAACTGTATCCGAAATACTTTCTTCCTTGCCATATAGCTTGGCAAGACGGAAGAATTTCCGTTGGAAATTTGATTAATTGGCATGGTACAGATAGCCTTTTTTGTGATGCAATATTTTCTATATTCTCAGATGGTTGGGGTTCGGTTGCTGAATGTTTAATGCAATTTATGAATAAATACCGCGACTTATACAACGAAATGACGGACGTTGAGAGCCAGCTAAATGATTTAAGGGAAATAGGTAAAATTTTGCTTTATTCTTCACAACCTTGGATTAATGGCGAGCGATATGACACAGAAATATTATCGAGATTTAGGTGTTTCTATGGAGATAACTTACAGAAATCTTTAGAACAAGGTTCTGATGTCATATTCGGAGTATTTGCAGTATTGTCTACAGCATTAGAATTGGAGCAAATATCATACCCAGATGATGCCCCTTTCCTTGTTGATGAACTTCTAGAAGATGATTGGTATTGCTTTGGTGGTATCCGCTGGATCTTAATTGCACGTTTTCAGCCAGTACCAGACGATAAAGTACAAGCCGAAATGGATCGATGTGGCTTCTCGCTTGAACAACAAGACTTTATTTGGCGGTGGATACGACGAGAAATTAATCTTGTCGCAGATACCGAAGAAGAAGAAGAAATTTTCTAAATTTTCACGGTATCTGGTGAGGGAGCTAACTTACGCTAAAGTTCGGGCTAAAAGCTAAAACCCGTGAAAATGGGTTCAAAGTGTTGAATGTAGTAAGCTAAAGCTTACTTGACCTTTTAGTTCCTTGGGTTTGAACCCAAGGCGGTTTAACGCGAGTGGGTTGCTTCATTCATAACGGATGGGTGAAGCGTTAGGGAAGCGATCGCGAACTCAAAACAGATATAGTATGTTAGGTCTGTACACTGAAAACTATTTTTAGCTTAAAAGCGTGGAAAAGGGTATATTTTTTAGTATCTGTCTGGGATTGATGGGTTGGGTGACTCAACCGACTTTGGCGTTACCTCCCCCAGATGACGTACCCGAAGAGGTGTGGAGAACCGAGATTATCACCGAAGCGCGATCGCCTATCGATGGGGAACTGCTTACAGCCGCAGAATACGCCCAACTTAAAGCTGAATTAGCCCAGCGGTCAACCCCCCCGGAACTCGCTACTGAGATCCAACAAACTGTTTTTATTCTGAAACTGGTTGATCTGTGGCAGACACTCACCCCGTTTTAAAGTTAAATTCACATAGCACAATACAGCAAAACTTGTCAACCATTTTTTCCGGGGCGGGCTTCACTAATGTAAATATCCGATAACTTGACTCACATCCGCCCCTCTAGAGGGTCAATTATTCCGAGAAACCGGGTTTCTCGTGAGGATGACAAGGACATATCAAGCTTTCACCCAAAGAAACCTGGTTCCTTGACCTAGGGAAGCTGGGACAAATTGTCACAAGTGGTTCATTCAAGGTGTCGGGGTCAAATTCCGTGTATGCTTGCCACAGATAGGATACCGAGAATAGGATGATGAAGAGTATTCTCTCAAAGTCTATTTGTATCACTTAACCAGGAAGCAACCGAAAAGACTATAATTCTTGCTTATACCCCAATTTGCCCCAAATGTGTAGAAAAAACAAAAAAAGTATATAAATATTAAAATTATTTAACACCCATTTTCCATTCACTGAAGTAGATACCTCGATGTTTCCCATGATTGCCCCTGAACAGATTGACCGAATTGTCTGGAATCAACATCACGACCCCTTTGAGATACTCGGTCCACACCGATTAGAACAGGATGGAAAGACCACCTGGGCAGTACGGGTGTATTTCCCGAATGCTGACGCCGTGTGGGTTGTGCTACCAGAACAACGCCAAGACTATCCGATGCAATCAGTGCATCATCCCCACTTTTTTGAATGTCAGATCGATATAGAGGAACTGGCAAACTACCAGTTACGCCTCAAAGAAGGCGAACACGAGCGGGTGATCTATGATCCGTATGCCTTCCGTTCGCCCCGCTTAACCGAGTTTGATCGGCATCTATTTGCCGAAGGGAATCATCATCGCATCTACGAGAAACTAGGAGCCCATCCCACGGAAATAGATGGAGTTCAGGGTGTCTACTTTGCCGTTTGGGCTCCGAATGCTCGCAACGCTTCGGTTTTAGGTGATTTTAACCACTGGGATGGGCGCAAGCACCAAATGCGGAAAGGTGACACTGGTATTTGGGAACTGTTTATCCCAGAAGTGGCAGTTGGCGACCATTACAAGTATGAAATCAAAAACTATGATGGGCATATTTACGAAAAATCTGACCCCTATGGTTTCCACCAAGAAATCCGCCCCAAAACCGCTTCGATTGTTGCCGATCTTGATACCTACACCTGGAACGATCAAGACTGGATGGAGCAGCGCCGCCATACCGATACGCTGACTCAGCCAATTTCTATCTATGAAATGCATGTAGGCTCGTGGCTGCATGGTTCTTCAGCCGAACCCCCCATTGGCGCGGATGGGAAGCCTGAACCCGTGGTTCTGGTGTCTGATCTCAAACCCGGAGCGCGATTTCTTACCTATCGGGAATTGGCGGATCGCTTAATTCCGTATGTTAAAGATTTGGGTTTTACCCATATTGAGTTACTCCCCGTCGCCGAGCATCCGTTTGATGGTTCGTGGGGCTATCAGGTTACCGGATACTTTGCCTGCACCTCCCGCTATGGGACACCCGACGATTTCATGTATTTTGTGGATCAGTGTCACCAGAACGGGATTGGCGTGATTGTGGACTGGGTACCGGGTCATTTCCCCAAAGATGGTCACGGTTTAGCCTTCTTTGATGGGACTCACCTGTATGAACATGCTGACCCCCGCAAAGGTGAACATAAAGAGTGGGGAACCTTAGTTTTCAACTATAACCGCAACGAAGTCCGTAACTTCCTGGTGTCCAACGCCCTGTTCTGGTTTGACAAATACCACATCGATGGAATTCGCGTGGATGCTGTCGCCTCGATGCTTTACCTGGACTATTGTCGTAAACCGGGAGAATGGGTGACGAACCAGTATGGGGGAAGGGAGAACATTGAAGCCGCCGATTTCCTGCGACAGGCGAATCATGTAATCTTTAGCTATTTTCCGGGTATCCTCTCCATTGCCGAAGAGTCAACGGATTGGCCCATGGTGTCTTGGCCCACTTATGTTGGTGGATTAGGCTTTAATTTGAAGTGGAACATGGGGTGGATGCACGACATGCTGGATTATTTCCACATGGACCCTTGGTTCCGCCAGTTCCACCAGAATAATATTACCTTCAGTATGTGGTATCACCATGCCGAAAACTACATGCTGGCGCTGTCTCACGATGAGATTGTGCATGGGAAGAGTAATATGCTGGGCAAAATGCCTGGGGATGAGTGGCAAAAGTTTGCCAATATCCGTTGCTTATTTACCTATATGTTCACTCATCCCGGCAAGAACACCCTGTTTATGAGCATGGAGTTCGGTCAGTGGAGTGAGTGGAATGTCTGGGGCGATTTAGAATGGCATTTACTGCAATACGAACCCCATCAGCAGTTGAAGCTGTTTCTGAGTGACTTGAATCAGGTCTATCGACGAGAATCTGCTCTCTATACTCAAGATTATGCTGAAGCCGGGTTTGAATGGATTGATTGTAGTGACAATCGCCATAGCGTGGTGGCATTTATCCGCCGTGCTAAGGATTCTGAAGAGTTTGTTGTCGCGGTTTGCAATTTCACACCTCAGCCCCACAGCCACTATCGAGTCGGGGTTCCAGAAATGGGCTTCTACACGGAACTGTTTAACAGTGATGCTCGCGAGTATGGTGGGAGTAATATGGGGAATTTAGGCGGTAAGTGGACGGATGAATGGTGGTTCCACAATCAACCCTATTCTCTGGATTTGTGCTTACCTCCCCTAGGTGTGTTAATTCTCAAGCTCAACCGCGAGAAGACAGCCGCTGCTCTACAATCGGATCAGTCTTAATTGACTATGCTAGGTTAGCTAGAAGTCTCCCGTCAGGTTAAAAAAGACGGGAGACTGATTGCACCATAACCAGGTTGCCCAAGGTAATCTAACCGAATAGAGGAAATCATTGGTTACAATGGTTGATGTTAGTGGTTGTTGAGATGCTGATAGTTATAGAAAGCGTAGGTATCAAATAAGGCTGCCACAAAGCTACAGGTTAAGCCAATCACGAACAACCCTTCCACGGAACAGCCGTTCCCAAAAATCGCCAGAAACTGTAACAAATCGTTTGCGCCTGTTTGACCAAGGGTTTCCAAGCCAGGAACCCAGCTCATAGTGCATAGAAAGGCGAAAAATCCCAAGAAGAGGACAACGGGAGCAATAAAGCTGAGTAGGGCGGTTAAAGCGAGGGAACGAATCAATGTAGGTAGAGTAGTCATAAAATAATTAGCTCGGTATGGCAAGTGAGTGAACAGAACGTTAGCGTCGCCGTTAATCGGCGCTCTGTATATCAGAATAGGCGCGATCGCCGCCAATAACCGAAATTGTCAAAAATCTTAAATCTTCATTAAGAATCTTGGTAAAACTCCGTAAATTTTACCAAGCAGACAAGGATAGATTAGAGTATATCGCCCTTTCGGGTGATGTCAATCCACTTCAATGTTGAGTACATCGGCGGGTATTTGGTTGATCAGATAACCACAGGATGGTTTTTGTTGGTCAAGGGATTGACAAGGGGGAGGAGAGGGGGGATGGAACCAGAGGTGATCAAAGTCGTTCCAGAGGCGTTGTAACTGTAAATTAATCGCACTGTCGGCTAAAATGCCCATGACGACCTGATTGATACCCAGTAAGTCGGGTAAATCACCCCTAACATAAATTTTGCCACTCATTACCGCCGCATCCAATGTTACAGAACCCGTAATGATATCTCTCAGGGTTTCAGCATCGCTGCAAAAGTGAACGGGTTGGGGTTCTGTCAAGGATTCGATGCTAACCTGCAACGGCTCATCTCCCTGCGCCCACAGTTGCAACTGAGTTCCATCTAGTTCAATGACAGCCGTTTTGCCCGAAACAGTCTGAACCAACCTGCGCCATGTCGAATTTCCTTGGCTACGCAGGATTTCTACAAGGCGATATAACCATTGAGCTAACTGTTCATTATTTGTCATTCGTCTTATGTCTTATGTCATTCGTCTTATGTCAAGCCGGGGCGGGTGTAGGGTGCGTTAGCGAAGCGTAACGCACCATTTCAAACGATAGTCGTGAAACCCGCCCCTACACAACTTCCCCATCTCCCCTATCTCCTGATAACTGATCACTGATCACTTCCAGTTACGAATAAGTCGGCATCGGCGGTAAATCCGGTGCTTCCTCAAGGTTGCTCATGTTATCCGCATCAACCTCTCCTGTCGTCAAGAAGCGGAAGGTTTCCTGATACAAACTCTTCCAGAAACGATTCGTCATTCCCTGACTCACTTCTGTCGGGTCTACCATAGGATGAGGCACAAGGTCACTCGCTGGATAGAGATAGTAGTGGTGTCCTTTGTCTTTCCCACCTAATTGGTCAAAGAATCTCTGGTTAGTTTTGAGATCAGCCGCGTCTTCGTTCTCGGTTAATACCAAAAATGTAGGAATCTTCTCTAACGCTTCTCGGTTTTTATCACTCCGAACAAAAGCACCAAAACGGTTAGCAGCGGTCAAACAGCCCACCGGAAAACTAACATTTTGTTCCCAAGAAAATTCCCTCAAGTCTAAGGGACCCGTGAGGTTAATGTAACGCTCATTAATTTCATTAGACACTTCCAAAAGCGGAGCATAAGCCACCACCTTTTTAATTCGATCCGGTCGAGACGCTGCTAGTCCGAGGGCAACGGCACCACCGACAGAGAGTCCCAGGGTATAAATCGGTCCTGGCATCGCATCCAATTCTGCCAAACGTTCCTGTGCATCGGTCAAATAATTCATATGAGACGACGTGAAATAACGATCAAAATCGGGGTCATTGGGTCGCTCAATTGCCAATGCCATATCCAATAGCTGGGGTGCCATTTTGATGATCCGACCAATCAGCGCCATCTTCTGAAACGTGGTCAATCGTTGAAATTGCCCTTGGGATTTATTATCACGATTGGACAAGAAAAGGTCTAAAACAGCATCTTTTCGGACTTCATCACGGAGGGGATCACGAAATTCTGGCTTGAGGTCAACTTGGGGCCAATAACTATCGGGTGGAATAAACGCATGACCCGCCAAAGGAATTTGATAAATATTGAACCCGTTGCGGAAGAGGTAGTCACCCACCAGAAACATTTGCATCGGTTTAGCTGAAAAGCCGTGAAAGATCATCACTGTTCCACGAATTGATTCTCCCGGTTCATGCATCTGATAAAATGGAGCAACTCCTTCACGTTTGTATGGATAAGATATCCAAGAAATGTAGTAGTTTTCAATTGATTTTTTGGTTTTAGCAATTTGATCAGCCGTTGGAGTAATCATGGTGTTTGCGTGTTGATTGTTGAGTGTTGATGGTGTATGGGGGTTTGATGATTACCGATTCTGTACTCACCCCGATGTAACAAAACCTGCCCCGACTGTTGCTGCGCTGCGCTCAAGGACATGGTTTTGAATGAACTCGATAATTCTTTGAGCGCGTATTGCCGTTCTCGATTTTTAGGGACTACATGAATTAATGTCACCCAGAGGCAAGTTAGGAAAGCGTCTACATCTCTCCGTATTTATCTAACAGGGATTTAAATTTTTCCAGATTTGCAGGTCGGTAATCGAAAACTTTTTGCCAACGTTGTTTAACACTCTCATGCAGATCATCAAAGTCATCACTAACGTCGCGAATCTTGCGTCCAGTTTTTAATGTTAATCGACCGATAAAACTCTGCGGTTCATTGCTGAACATGATAGTTGGATCAGGGTGAATCCCATATTCGATGACGGTTGGATCAAGTTCCAATCCCAAACGTTGTTGCTGACGCAATTGCTCAATGGATTCAATCATCCACAGCAACGCTCCATCGGATAAACCAGCTTGTTCTTGAGAGCCACCGCCTACTGATCCGTGAACGCCGGGAAACCAAACTTGACGTAAGAATTGATCCACAGGTTGACCCTTATATTCGCTCCTGCGGCTTTTCTGCATGGGTGTGACATAGAAAACCTGACGCTGCTCATCAATAGCAACAGCATGTAGGGCATTCTTAATAATCGGACTCAATGAGGTATCGTGGAAGGCGTATTTCTGGTTAATTTGTTGGTCAAAGGCAAAAAGCGGCGATAAATCAGGGATTCCTAGAGAACCAACGGTATCCCAGCAGGCAAGCAGTGTAATCGGAACTTGCTCAGCCTTATTTTCTTGGCGAAACTTTTCCATCTTGTAGGCATCGGGTTTATCCTCACCCTTACGGGAGCGATAGTTCTCGTAAGCCTCAGGCGCTTTGCGGATCTTTTCTCGCGGTAATAGCCCTGAGTTAAAGATCATTCCCGCTAAACTGCGAACGGTATAAGCACCGCGACTGAACCCAAACAAATAAATTTCATCACCGGGTTCATAGTTTAAGCAAAGAAAGCGATAGCCGTCTTGTATGTTTTGATCAATGCCTTTACCAAACGCCCCACCCAAAATCTTGGCAAATGGGTTTTCTGTTCCAATGCCCTCATCATAAAAAATAAGCTGGGGAATATCTTGACTACAGGTTGCTTTAATCGCTTGGGCAATTTTAACCACATTGGTCGGATAAGGACTCGTTAGTTTTTGCCAGGTTCCGTCACAACAAACAACTAGACGCTTCATTGATGATTTCTACTCCTAAAAAAACTGAATTGGCATAAACGGTAGATTCTCTCTTGGCTAGAGTGACTAATTTAAGGATCTAAGATGAACCAGGTTAGTACGATTGAATCAATCAGTAATGCCCATAACACTAAA
This sequence comes from Coleofasciculus chthonoplastes PCC 7420, assembly GCF_000155555.1. Lineage (GTDB taxonomy): Bacteria > Cyanobacteriota > Cyanobacteriia > Cyanobacteriales > Coleofasciculaceae > Coleofasciculus > Coleofasciculus chthonoplastes_A. The sequence goes on along the minus strand of NZ_DS989867.1, from coordinate 114,965 downwards.
TTTCCCCAAAATGACGGGGGTTGACGAAAGTGTTGTCGTTTAACCAGCAAAGACACGCCTCCTTGATTATCCGCGAGGATATCATCATTAATAAAAAAGCTGACTTCGCTGGCAAACTTTAGGGTAAATGACGTGTTTTGGGCTTTAGAGCGGGCAATTTCTGGTGTTGCATATATACCTGTCGTGGGTACGCTAACGATAAATTCACTGGAGGTTATGTAGTATTCATTGAGCCATCCAGTAGTACAATTTTCGCCATTTTCTTCACATTCATAGACAAAACTCCAACGACTCCAGGCATCATACATACCACCTTGAGATTGACCAATAAACTGAACCTCGTAGGTACCCGGTGTTAAATATTTAATGACGGGATTGTCATCATCGTTAACTCGCGCATCAATATTAATAATCGTTACATCACGAGAACGAGTCAAAACTGATTGCCCGGATTGAGATTGACTGGTCATAGTTCACCCTCTATAAATTCTGCAAATAATTGCTCAAAAAGATCGTTCAGCTTAATGAATCACTAACACTCAAGTTTCTATAATGTCTGATGAGTTCCCCCTAAGCCAACCTTCGTTTGTTTTTCTTAATAAAACAAGTTGAATCAGTTATGTAGTAGCGCCATGGCGCGTCTGTACGCTTCAAAATACGTTGAGCTGACATCATAGAGGACTAATGCTCCTTTAGTCGGGGTTTAGGCTTCTATCGTCAATCGGGATGGGGGGAACTTCAGTCTATGGCAGGCTTTGGGGACTTGCACCACTACTAGAATGAAACCGCCCTGATTGTGCCAGTTTTTGTTAGTCCCATCGGTGTTGTCGAGCTTCATTGACTATCCCTTGAGCCTCTTCGAGTGAAATATTGTAGCGATCGCTCAAAAGTTGGGGAATGCGATCGCAGTCGCGATTGGGATTCACTTTTGGTTGATGGGAGTAGGAAGGCAGTGCAACATTACATAAAAAAGGCTTATGTTGCGCCTGTAGTTGAAGCGGTTCAAGATTCTGAACTTCGCGTGAATTTACAAAAAATAGCAAGGCGCCACTGAGGTTAGCATCGCTGAGGTTGGCATCGCTGAGTAAGGTACAGTTGAGGTCGGCATCGCTGAGATTAGCATATTTGAGGTTGGCACAACTGAGGTTGGCATATCTGAGGTTGACACCGCTGAGGTTGGCATATCTGAGGTTGGCACCCCTGAGGTTGGTACCACTGAGATTGGCATTGATAAGGTCAGCACCGCTGAGGTTGGCACTACTGAGGTCGGCACCACTGAGATTGGCATTGATGAGGTTGGCACCGCTGAGGTTGGTACCACTGAGATTGGCATTGATGAGGTCGGCACCACTGAGGTCGGCACCGCTGAGGTCGGCTGTTTTTGTATTTCTGTTGGTCCTGCGAAAATTGAGCAACAGGAAGACTCCACCGGCAACCATCACAATCGCCCCCATACCCCTGATGAGGGTTTCACGGTGTGGGTGAGCAAGGGTTGCGTTCTCGTTGTGGGATAGGCGATCGCCATCCGGCTGAAGTCTACGATCAGAGAGAGACGCAGGAACCGACGCAAGGGCTTGACTGCCTAAGACAACTGAGGCAGCAATCATGGATAAGCCTAGTGATTTGAGTTTGAGCATTGCCGGAAATTGTTACACTTGTTTATTAAGTCTGCCCTCTCTACCAGTAAAGAATTTAGCGATCGCTTTGCCTATTACAAAAATTTTTCTTTGCCTTAAAGCTTACCAAACCTTACCTGTAACCCAGAACGAGGATGTAAAGTGGGGATGGCATCCATTGTCAGGTTTTGCTTAGGCAGCAATTCCCAACGATAATGACGCAGTAAATGAGCAGCAAAAATCTTCATTTCCATCTGAGCAAATGCCAGTCCCAAACAAATGCGCGGTCCACCACCAAAACCAACTAAACTAAACTCCTGTTGCTTGTGTTCTGCCCGTTCGGCTGAAAAGCGATCGGGATCAAATTGCTCTGGATTGGTATAGACTTCACTATCCTGATGGGTGCCTTGAATGCGATAGAGGGCTTGCCAACCTGCGGGAATGTGGTAGCCTTGATACTCAAACGACTTCACCACTCCTCGAAATCCACCAGCCACAGGAGGATACAGGCGTTCGACTTCCCGCAATACCTGTTCTAGGTACGGCATTTGCTTCAATTGCTCGAAGGTGACAGCACCCTCTGTTGTGAATTGTTGCTGTTCTGCCCTCGCTTTGGCTAACACATCTTCATGCTGCGCCAATGCCATAGCCAAAGATGTCAGCATGGATGTCGTTGTCTCGTGTCCCGCAAATAACAGCAGTAGCGTTTGGGCTTTGAGTTCGTTCATGGAGAGGGCATTTCCCTCCTCATCCCGACTCTGTACCAGCAACCCCAAGGCATCCTGGGCAGGGGATAGCTGTCGCTTTCGCACCGCTTGTTCGATGTAGTCTAATAACTTATCCCGTGCTGCCAATGCCTTACCATAAGTCGAAAAGCGCCAGCGTAAAGGTACGGCAAATAAACCTGATGTCAGTTGCGTAAACCACTGCGATAGTTGTGCCATATTTTCTCCGGGTTTACTGCCCACAAGAAGTATACTGGCAATCTCAAATGTCATCTGTTTGAGTTCGGGAAACCAGGTGAACGTACCCAGATGTTCCCATTTTTTGAGATACTCCTGGATGAGGCTATCCATTGTCTCTAGATAATTTGCCAACGCTTTGCCGTGAAACGCTGGCATTAATAACTTACGATTACGCCTATGTTCCTCCCCTTCTTGGACAAATAGAGACTCTCCCAACAGTTCCTTGAACGTATCGGGCCACCCCTCGCGCCAGGAGAAGCAATCCATATCGGAAGAGAGGATAAAGCGATTGGCATCTGCCCCCACCATAACAACTGTTGGTCGCCCTAAGATGTTAGTCTTGAAAATTGAGCCATACTTGCGTTGCCGTTTAACGGCAAAATCAGGATCAAATAAAAAACCAAGAGTTTCGCCAATCCAAGGTAGACCAAAACTACCGGGAGGTAAGGGCAAGGTTTTTGGGCTAATAGTTGCACTCATGAGTGTCGGAGGTCGTGTAGTTAGGGTAGGCTATCTGCATTGCTTTATTTTAAGGTTATCCAGTTGTCCGATTGAGCGGTATATTGTACCGTCCAGTCGCGCCGTGCGATCGCATCCTGATTTTTAAACTGAACCACTTATTCTTCCCTAACTCCCCTGAGCCAGGGGAGGAGGTAGAGTATGAACTACAGCGACTTACTTTGTTGAAGTCGCTGTTTCTGACGCTTCCTCGCTCCTAGTTGCTTCATGCTTCCACAATCAGTAGAGCTAGGCAGCTCTGCGTCTAAAGAGGTTCGTTCCAAGCCCCTTGCCCAAATCTCATTTACTTGGGCAGCATTGATATCTCTGTCTTCGGTATGACCGCAGTCAGGATTAGAGCAAACATGAACTCTATCAGCTAAACTCTTAGGCGTTAATTCCCAACATTTAGCACACCGTTGAGTTGGCTTGAGCATCCGGGTTGGTGACTCAACATAAAACCCACCTGCCTCAGCCGATTTGTAGGTTAATAAATCACCGACTAGACCAAACCCAACGTCTAGAATAGACCGATTTAATCCGGCTTTCTGTTTCTTACGCTTACCCTTTTTTGCTTTTCGAGTCATGCCCTTGACGTTTAACTGCTCACCACCGATTAGGCTATTACCGCTGACTATATCACTGGTTACTTTGTGCAGCCAATTTTCCCGTTGTCGGGCTATTTTGCTCTGAACTTTAGAGAGCTGTTTACGTTCTTTTTTCCATCGCCTCGACCCCTTGACCTTCTTATTCCTATTCGGCGGTCTCTTGCGTCTTAACCGCTTTGAGGCTACCTTAACCTTTTTGTGTCCCTCCTTAATAAAATCGGGTTTAGCAATTTTCTCGCCAGTTGAAAGCGTCACCGCGTCTTTACAGCCAAGGTCGATCCCGATTGAACCTGTACCCGTCTGGCGAGTTGGGTTGCACTGCACGGTGATTGATGCATACCACAAACCATTCCTGAAAAAGATTGTGCAAGTAGTCGGGGTTCCCCAAGTTCTAGCTTGACCCCGCATTTGAATCTTTAAACCAAGGTCTCTCAGTTCTAAGTAACCATTGGGTCCGTTAGATAAAGCCTTCCAACTAGCTTTGTCTGGATATGTCCAGCCACTATACCGCCGCTTCGCTTTGAACTTAGGATACTTACCTAATCCCTTGAAAAATCGCTTATAGGTAAAATCAACCCGCTTTAAGGTAGCTTGTAACGTATGGGAACCTAATTCAGCATACTCAGTCCAAACCTTTTTAAACTCAGGTAAACAGTTATTAAACTCAGCGAGACTGTCACCAGTCCCCCTGGTCTTCAAAACCGTGCGTGAAAGTTTCCTCTCACACGGCTCCTCAACGATAAGGTGCAAGTCATGCATACCTCATTACCCATTTGTCCTCGACTCTTTCGAGCCTTTTGGTGAGCTTAGGCTTGGCACTGTTACAGCCAGATTGATTGCCGAGACTGCCATCTGTGACGGTCTTTGTGTCATGGCAATGTCTATGTAGAAGCTGCCAATTATCGTAGAAATCCTTTCCACCTTGCGACTTAGGGATTCTGTGGTCAACTTCCATCACATCGTTTTCACGGAAAATTAATCCGCAGTGAGTACATTTCCCTTTTTGCTTCTTCAACAATGTTGCCAGTGTCTTAGGCATTTCAGGGTTGTTACCCATTCTTGAACTCCAATAAACCAAGTTGCCGTTGTATGGGGACGATTCGCCCTTAACCTTTACATAGCGCTTAATTGGTGTTTCGCTATGTTTTAGTAACCGCGTAGGGTTATTACCTTTTTGCCTGGTTGCGAATACCCAGTTGTCGCCGTCTATGGATTGCCAATACTTCTTTGACACCCATCCCCCGGATTTTTTGGGGTGTCGGCGCTTTGCCCAAGCTCTGAGCTTCTGGTACATGAGGTAATCTTGGTCACAGTAAGCCACCTTACTTACTTGTGTTGCGTAGTAGTTAGCCCATCCCCGAATAATCGGGTTCAGTTTCTTAATTAGCGCCACTTGTGGTGCATTCCTGTGGGCGTTGATAACTTCCGCAATCTGTTCGTAGTGTACCTTCTGCTTATCCTTGCTTGGGGTGATGATTGGTTTTATTCCTAGCGCTCTTCCATATTTGTCTTTTCCAGAGTGGTATTTACCCACTTTGTATTGACGTATATTGAAGCCAAGGAAATCAAATCCTGGCTGTTCTTGTTCATACGGGTTGAGGGTGTGAGCAAGTCTTGTTTTGCTAGGTTTTAGTTCCAAACCCATGTCTTTCAACCATTCCTGGATTATATCCTTGCCACTTTGGACGATGGTTAAGTCTTCGTGGAGAATCACGAAGTCGTCGGCATATCTGATCACGGATGGAGGATAGAATGTCTTCTTTACCCCATTTTCAGAGTATCCCCGTTTTGGGAATACCCTTTTGATTAGATTTTCCATCCCGTGGAGGGCAATGTTTGCTAGTAACGGAGAAATGACCCCGCCCTGTGGCGTTCCCTCAGTTGTTGGAAACAACTGCTTTGCGTCCATCACTCCCCCTTTTAACCATGCTCGGATTTGACGGCGTATGGTAGGGAATGTATTTAATTTTCTTAGCAGTGCTTTATGGTCGATTTGGTCAAAGCATTTAGCAATATCGGCATCAAGGACATATTTGCCCTTAAACCTAATTGTGTCATATATAGCCTGAACCGCATCGTGACATGAGCGTCCGGGTCTGAAACCGTATGAGTTGGCTTCAAATCGCGCTTCCCATTCTGGCTCTAGTGCCAGTTTGACAAGTGCTTGCAAAGCTCGGTCTTTCATTGTCGGGATGCCTAAAGGTCTTTTCTCCTCCTTTCCGGGTTTGGGAATCCATACTCGCCTGGTTGGAGCGACCTTTGAACATAGTTTTAGATTTTCAACCAAGATGAGACGTTGCTTTGGGGTCAGTGACTTAACACCATCCACACCTGCCGTCTTCTTACCTTGATTGTCTTGGGTAACCCGGCGAACCGAGAGACATTTTGCTGCCCAGGACTTCATCAGCATCTTTTGGAGTCTGCGAGTCATTTTCACATCGCCACGCTGAGAGGCTCGATAGATTCTCTTCTGCAACTTGTAGACTTTACGCTCTAGTTTTTGCCAGGGTATTGCCTTCCATTCCATCGTAGTCTTTAAACTCGCTTTAGACATTTGTATTGCTACTTAAGACTCTATCTTTCCTTATCATCGTGAGTCTGTTGGCGTATCCCTCTTATTAGTAGAGAGCGTTAGCTTCTGACTCAATCTTTCCTCCCATTGCTTGCGGTTGGCACCTACTCAGGCATCGACCTGACTGAGAGCATAAGGGAGGTTATCTCGTTCCTGATAGCCATTGTTTGAACTTTTAGGATGGTACTATCCACCGGGTTTATAGGGAGTACAAGTTGGTCAACAACAAAATTGCCAACCCCTGATTTCCTGTGCCTTTTGGCTCCAGTGTGTCAGCCTTATTACACTGGTTCTTCGTAACGATGGTTCAGTCGTACCTTCGTATTCCTATCCATGAGTTCTTGCTCGATGGTTGCCGGATTAGGCTTCCAGCATTGCCACCTTTCACCCCCGCTTTAGGCTTTGATAACCAGTCTCAAACCTAGGGGACAAGGTTTTAAAAACCCTGGCTCTGTGTGCTTTTACTCCTGTACTTAGAGAGTAGGACTTGAGAGTTTGCTTTCTCTCACCTACATGGCTATCAAGTTGTCAAGGTTCAGACCTTGCAGGTAATCCTCTATCCATTTCAGGAATAGTTTCTACCTAACGATTCGCACCTGTTGTTCAAAATAATCAACAGAATGCCCAAAGTGTTTGTATTGTGTCCTACGGTTAGCCATTGCCGCGTTGTAGAGAGCACAATGCATTTTTCTCGCCCAATGAAGCTTGTCACATTGGGTCTTGTTTGGATAAAGTCTGAAAGTGGTTCTACGTGTTAGCATACCCCCCATATTATCATTTAATTGGGTAAAATAACAATGGTAATTTGATAATTTACGGGATGTCGAAACCCGTAAATTATCCGCTATCCTTCCCCGACTTGCTATCGCTGAAGTCGGGGAATGCCGCGATTACGTTCACGTTTCGTTGGCAAATGCGATGTAAGCACTACCCGCATAAGGGCGCCCTTGAGCATCTGCATTATGCGCTCCGGTGATGACAACTCCATCACTTAGGGCAACGGTATACCCAAACCCGTCTTTGGGTTGTACCTCCGGAGAGTATAATTTCTGTTTGTGCTGCCATGTTCCCTGATTGAGTTGGAAAATGTAGGCGCTTCCAGCATCGGAAGTCCCGACGACAGCCACTTGTCCCTGAATGGCGACAGAACAGCCGAAGCCATGGCGACGTTGTAAGTCAGTGGGTTGCAGCTTCTGTTTTTGTTGCCACACCCCGTTTTCATGTTGGAAAATGTAGGCAGCGCCAGTATCGGGATACCGTTGGGCATCAACACCATAAGCACCGATAATCGCGAATTCACCACTGAGCGCGATCGCATTCCCGAAATTATCCCCATATTGTAAGTCAGCGGGTTGTAGTTTCTGTTTTTGCTGCCATACCCCATTTTCTAACTGGAACACATAAGCACTCCCAGCAAATTGACCGCCATCTGCTTTGGCAAGACGCGCCCCGATGATCGCGGTTTCCCCACTAATCGCCACTGCACCGCCAAACCCATCCCCGCGTTGTAAGTCAGCAGGTTGGAGTTTCTGTTTTTCTACCCACACCCCATTCTCAAGCTGGAAGATATAGGCACTCCCAGCTTCGGGACGACTTTCGGCGTCTACGGTATAGGCACCAACGATCGCGAAATTGTCACCCATGGCTACCGCACTTCCGAAGCAGTCATTTGCCTGTAAATCAGCAGGTTGGAGTTTCTGTTTTTCTACCCACACGCCATTTTCCGGTTGGAAAATATAGGCGCTTCCGGTATTTGGGCGATCGGGAGAATCGGTAAGATAAGCACCCACAATCGCCAGATTTCCCTGAATCGCCACTGCATTGCCAAAGACATCTTGATGCCCAAACCCCGATGGTTGCAGTTTCTGTTTTTCTGTCCACACACCGTTGTGGTGTTGGAAAATATAGGCACTACCCACAGCCGGACAACCATTCACTTGAGCCAAACGCGCCCCAATAATCGCTGTCTCGCCACTCATAGCAATGGCACTGCCAAAGATCCCTTTTTCGGGTAAATCTGGGGGTTGTAGCTTCTGTTGAGGCTGCCAAGTTGGGCAGGGTATAACTAAAGGCATCCAGGCTTTAACCGACGTGAACCCAGAATTATTCAGATTTTCAATCACGGCATCCGGAGATGCGCCTTTATATCCGACAATTGACCAAGCCCCGCGAAATTGCAATTCATCAATCAGACGGCTACCGATCGCGCGACAGGCATCTTTGGCAGCTTGGGATAAATTGATACTGGCATCATCTTTCAGTGCGATCGCGACAATTTTCCCATCGGGTATCGCTTCAATCTGTTGGGCAAAGACATCAGCAACAGACGCATCCGCAAAGAAGTCAAACGAACCACTCAACACTGGCTTCCCAGTAGCCGGTTCAAAGACTACCACATTTAACCCGCGCTGATATCCCCCCTTAATTGGGATTACATATCCATTCCGGCTAATATGCGTTAAAAAGCCGTACTCTCCAGCCGCCGATGTCGCCGAAATTGCCGCCGTGTTCGCGAAAATTGAGGGAAGTGTAAAGGAACGAGAACAGGTTACGCCATGCTCATCTGATAACGCTTCAGTCGCCGTTCCCGGTGTCGCTCCCTTTTGACCAATCATCGCCCAAGAACTGTGAAACTGGAGATAATAAACCCAATACGCCCCCAACGCCGCACAAGCATTTTTCGCCCGCTCATCCAGATAGACAGTCCCCTCATCCTTCAGCGCGATCGCCACAATTCGACCAACAGGCAGACTCTCCATCCATTCGGTGAAGGCGATCGCACAACTGGGATCACCAAAGGTATCAAAGGTGGCGCTACCCAGCTTTTGACCCGTTACTTCATGGATAACCGCCACATTCAGTCCGCGATTGTACGGATCAAACCCGAATTCTTCGTCATTGACAGTAATCCGAGCCGAATTTCCCTGGTTATAAGCCGCCGACTGGACAGTGATATGGAGATGGGCTTCATTATGGTTCATGCTTTACTTTTTCCTTCACCCGCATCTGAAAAGTTGGTCATTCGTCATTTGTCATTTGTCATTCGTCATTTGTCAAGTCGGGGCGGGTTTATCTACATTTGGATGTAACCGAAAAGATAGTCGTGAAACCCGCCCCTACACAATTTGCCCCAGCTCCCAGACGCGCCATGGCGCGTCTCTACAACTACGCCTTATGCTTCAGCGCCTCCAACACGGTGGGGGGAACTTCTAAATAGGTGTACGAATTGTTACGATCCCTTGACACCAAGAACAGCGTATCGCTGTCGGTGGGAATATTGGTCGTTACTCGTACCGTTTCCGAGTCAGCGATAGGGAGCCAGTCCCCACTTGCGGTGACATATCCCAACTCAGCCAGGTAATCCTGATCCGCTGACGGAAACGTGAGCAGCACATAATTCTCTGAACCCTGACAATCATATTCCTGGACACAATGGGAACGATAGCGGTCTGGATCTAAGCTGTCGGAGACATCATATAGACGCAACAGTAGCTTTTCTCCCCCTTGATGCTTTAAGGCTTGAATCTGATTCGGCACTAATTCCCAGTACGCATAGGCATTTTTGCCACTGTAAGGCACTAAGAATAGACGACTGTGAGAGAGATTCGGGGAATGAGACAGCCAGGTTCCTTCACTATGACCCATCCCTCTGTCTCCGGGGAGGACATTGCCCGTCCCCAAAATCGGCGTCACCCGCACAGTTTCCGATCGCGTCAACGGTAACCAGTAGCCTTCGCGGGTCAAGTAACCCAGTTCCACTAAATAATCCCGGTTCTCTGCGGGTAAGGACAAGAGTAGATAGTTTTGCTCTCCCTGACATCCGAACTGTTGTAGCATCGGCGGCTGATCCCGCTCTGGATTAGGACTATCGGTGACATCATACAGACGCAACATCAGCTTTTCTCCCCCTAAACGCTGGAGGGATTGGGCTTGGGCTGGGGCAATGTCCCAATAGGTGTAGGCATTTTTACCGTCATAAGGAACTAAAAAGAGGCGACTGTGAGCGGGGGCTGGCGGGTAATATCCTCCTCCATACCCAGAAGGGGGTGCAGTCATCGCTGCGGTTGTCGTGGCTGGGTAGGGCGATGGTGCCAGCCCAGCTTGTAGGTTGGGAGTGGCGGTGACGGCGGTACTGATGGGAATTGTTGGAGAAACCCGCACCTTATTTGAGGTAGCCAAGAGTAGCCATTCTCCGCCTGGGGTGAGATACCCTAACTCCGCCATATAGTCCCGATTCTCTGCGGGTAGTGTCAATAGGATATAGGGAGGTTGAGGCTCACAGCTAAACTGCTGGAGCAGATAGGGGGGCTGATGGGGCGAAAGGAGGCTGTCGGTGACATCATAAAGCCGTACCACCAGATCTTTGCACGGACGCTGGAGATTCTGGATATGGGCGGGGGCTACGTCCCAATAGGCATAAGCGTTTTTGCCATCATAAGGGACTAAATGTAAACTGCTGTGGGCTGGGGCTGGGGCTGGTGCTGGGGTTGGTGCTGGGACTGGGGCTGGGACTGGTGCTGGGGCTGGGGTTGGAGGCGGAACAGCCACACCTGCTGTGTTTGTGGGTTTGCCATTCGTTGCTATTCCCCCAGCAAAAGGACGACGGGCTGGACGATCATCGTCATCGCGATTTTTAAGCAGCCAGACGAGGAAACCGCCAGCTAGAAACGAAAGGGCTATGAGTAACGGCACCCACCAGGGAATCAGTCCGGGTGGCGTGGCTTGGGCTTCGGCATCAGCCTCATCTACCTCCACGGGGGCGGCGGGTTCGGGCGAATCCGGAGAATCCGGTGCCTGGGCTAGCTGGGGTGCGGCGGCGGGTTCTTCGATCGCCTCTTCTGGTTCTGTGGTGGTTTCGGCAACAGCTTCGTCAACTGCCTGCTCATTGGATGGATCTAAAGCATAGCCGATAAAGGCTTCTACCGCAGGCGTTGCAGGTTCTTTATAGACATAAGACAAGGATTGGGAGAAGGGATAGCGTTCATCATCGGGAAAGACTTTATGCATGGGGATGATTTTCACATCCTGGCGATCAAACACTTGATCCGCGATCGCATACCCAATCCCGCCAGCGTTTTTTCCCAGTTCTTCAATTACGGTATCGGTACTATCTCGCTCTACCGGGGTGGTATTGGCTCCGGTTCTAAAGGGTGCCGCTTTAAACACATCGTAGCGTTGAAACGCCTGCCGGGTATCACTATACTCCGGGCGATCGATCAGTTGAATTGGTCCGGGTTCACCCCCAAGTTCTGACCAATCGGTAATTTCTCCTCGGAATATCCGGGAAAATTGCTCAAAGGTAATATCTATATCCGTGTAAGGACTATTGGGTCCGACGAGAATGGCAATCTTTTGCCGACTTAAGGGAATTTGCACTAATCCTTGTGCCTTTTCTACCGCCGTCAACGGGCGTCCAATCGCCGCCAGATCAATCTCTTCATTAACCAAGGCTTCTAAGGCGGCGGTACTCCCAGCCGCATTGAGTTGAACATCACTATTGGGATACTGTCGCTCAAAGCGCTCTTTTAAGGCTTGATTTACCTTTGCCATACTGCTAGAACCATCCAGTCGCACTGTTGTCCCACGGGGAACGGACTCCGGTACCTCGAATTCCTCCGGTGAAACCTGAGCCAATACTGGACTCAGCCGCAGGGAGGTGAGTCGGAACTGAGGGGAAACCGTTCCTAGGGTGAGAAATAGGATAACCGAGGCAATTAACGCCTCTTTTTTGCCTAACGTCTGCATCATTAGTACCCTTGATTCTAATTGATAAGTTTTTTAGTTAACGTTTAATGGAAGCTCAAGCCGTCTAAATTCGTTTTTTCAGGGTTATGTAATGTCTAGAAATACTGAAAAAGTTATGATATCTCATGATCGCTTTTTAATCTAGCTAGTTTTGGAAAATTCATTTGACTCCTAACTCAGTTCCGAAACCGAGGCATTCTCTCACCAAACTCGAACTCCCACGGATCGATCATGACTCAACTGTTCTATGGCTGAACCTGCTGATGTATCTTTATATCCCACAATCGCCCAAGAACTGCGGAATTGCAGATGGCGAATCAAGCGACTACCAAGTGCTTCACAAGCTTGTTTTGCTCGTTCGGAAAGATTAACAGAGGCATCATCTTTGACCGCAATGGCAATTCCCTGATCCAGAGAACAATCTTCAATCAGTTGGGCAAAGGCTTCGGCATTCTCTGGGTTAACAAAGAAATCAAAGGAACGACTGAACGCTTGGGTTTTATCACGGCGATCAAAGACAACAACATTCAATCCCCGTTGATATCCTCCTTCTATCCCTATCTCTTCGTTATTCCAGGTGATTTGGGCGAAATTGCCCTGATTTCCCCCTGCTGATATTACCCCTAAGCTGGGACGCTGGACAGTATCCCCAGAGACAGAAATTAAACGAGAACAGACGACATCCGAATAGTCCGATAATTCTTCTTTCGCGATTCCGGGTTTAGCATCTTTTTGACCAATCAGCGCCCAAGAGGTGCGGAATCTGAGACAGTGAACTTGCCGACTTCCCAGGGATTGACAGGCGCGTTTCGCCCGCTGACTTAGGTTAGCACTCGCATCATCTTTAACCGCGATCGCGACAATTCGACCACTGGGCAACTTGTCCACCAGATCGGCAAATCGGTCTGCGTTTCCGGGGAAAAAGGTGTCAAAAGTGGTGCAAACTAAGGGTTGTCCTGTTGCTTCATCAATAACGGCAACATTCAGTCCGCGACTATAGTGAACAAACCCAATTTCTTGGTCGTTGAGTGTGATCCGGGCTGAGTCACCCATGAATCCACCTGCTGATTGAACTGTTATCGTTACTGTTGAAGAAGTCATTTAAATGGATAAGTTTTGATGCAACCGTTACGCTAAGGACAAGTTTGCCGTTTTGAGACGTATAATCTCAACGAATTAGGAAACAATCTTTGTATTATCTCGTTTTATGTACTCATTTTAACTTGAAATTAATATTTTTTAACAATTAGTCTGTCCTAGGAATTTTAGTGGTAGAAGCGCTTAAGCGCTTACTACGAACAAACTAATGAACATATTCGCCATAGGCAAACCCCCTTGCTTGTATTGTTTCCCCTTGCAGTACGAGAGTCACGTCAACCGTACCCGTCACTTCATCAATAAAGGTATATTGGCGATTCTGATTATCGGGGACAATTAACTCACTCGTAGCATCAAACGCCATGGTTAATGACAATTGATCCTGATCATCTGCCGCTTGTACCTGTAACTGTCGGGGCATACTCACCGTGCGATCGCCAAACAGGGATGCCATGACTCCAGGCAGACGTAACGGTAAACTGGCAGTGGCAGACCAATCCCAATCGATTTGTAACGTAGACCCCAAAAATACTTTCCGCAAGCGAGTGCCAGAATAGATAAAAATATAGGGTAAACCACTAATGGAATGGTTTTTATTCGTGCGTTTGTCTAACACGAGGGTGAAGGATCTGCCCTTTTTGTCTGTAACATAAGCGACAAACCATTCCCAACCAATATCCTCGCCCCAACGAAACCGACCAAAATTGCGATCGTGATAGCAAAACCAGTCGTGATCAATGGCAAAGGATCGCCCACAAACGGATACGTTTCCCGAAACCTTTAACCCTGGAATTAATCCCCACCCAATAAACCCACTACCGAATGGCGCATCCTCGGTTACTAAGAGGGGCATCGCTTCAGCTTCTCCTTGAACGTTGAGGGAAAGCTGCGCCCTCTCATCGTGAACTTGAACCGATGAGTTCATACCATTAATTTCCAGATTGATCCCCTTCCCTTGCAGACGTAAGGGGTGACGACATACCATATCCGGTTGCCAGTCTAGGCTAAAGGTTGTACCAAAAGTTGCCACTGACGGGGGAGATTCCAGTTCTGGGGTAATTTGGGTGGAGGGCAAGTTGATAATAAAGCTAACTTGCATCTGTCCCTGTTCCGGTTTGCCAATTAGGGTGGCGTTGACGAGTAGGCGGATTCCCGTTTTCAGATCCAGCCAAATAAAGTGATACCAATCCTTCCAATCCAGAGGTAAGGCGGGATCTTCGAGGGGAATGCGTAAAGCTTCGACACGGTTAAGGAGAACTTGTTCGTTGACATTCATCGCCCCAGAGAACCTCCTTCATTGAGAACATCATTGAACATGACTGGGGAGGTTGGGGTAGGCGCCAGAGGTGGTGGGGCTTGATCCGCGATCGCCTGCACCCACTTCGCCATCTTTGGTGACACCTGAATCAGTCCCAACAGAATCCCCACAAACCAGCGCTGGGCATCCATTCCCAGTTCACAGACGAAGGTTTTTGTCGCGGCATTGGATACAGAAACCGGGTTGTCCATCCCTTTAATGTTTAAGGTATTGGCAACTAATGTCCACAACCATTTTTCGCCGACATGAAGTAATCCCCCTTGTCCCATTTGTACCCCCAGAGAGGAATGATACGCCGCCGCCGCTGATTGGCTGATTACCAGCCATCGGGGGGCTTGGGCGGAAGCAAAGGCGAGGACACCATTCTTAAAGAAACGAGTACGGCTGAGTCGATTGAGTAATTGGCAACCCGCTTCTGTGCGGCTGTATGTATCTCCTTGTTGTGCCAACAGGATCAGGAGTTCTACCACCAACCAACGTCCTGGAAGTCCATCGAGTCCCGGTAATCCAGTGGTTAAACTGTAGCTGGCTTGGGCGGGAATGGTTTGATCAATCATCGGTAGAGTTGAATCCTGAGTCGCGATCGCCCGGAAACAATCGGCTAGTCTGGGTGATACCTGGGCAAGTCCTAAAATCAGTCCAGCAAACCATTGTTCAGGGTTTTGCGTGTTGAGTATTGACGCTTCGCTTTGCTGATAGGAAACCGGGTTTGTCGGGGCGGGTTTAGCGACTTTCTTGTCGCTATTTGTAGTAACGTTTGAGCAAAACCCGCCCTGATTCAATTCTGAGTGAACTCCCCCATCTCCCCCATCTTCCCTATCTTTTCTATCTCCCCCATTCCCCATTTCAATATCAGTTTGGGCTAAATCAAATAACCATTCCTCCCAAATAGAAAGCAGATGTCGTCGTCCAATTTGGGCGGCGAGGAGAGTATTCGCCATCGAGATACTACTCGATATCCAAGCGGGGACTTGGGCTGAGGAAAAGGCATAAACGCCATTGCGATAGAACTGGGTGCGACTCAGTTGGCTGAGTAATTCATTCCCTTGGGGCGTTTGGGCATAATTGGTGCCATGTTGACACAGCCGTGTTAGCAGTTCTGCGATCAACCAACGGGCAGGAATTTTATCCAAATCGATTAATCCCGACATCAGACCAAAGATTCCAGCGGTGCTGGGTTCAGCCGTTCCCAAGTAGTTTTCCTTGCTGTCTCTCGGCGGCGGAAATGTGACCATTAAGGGATGGATGACGGGAGTGCGATCGCGAGTTTCTGTTGGTTCTAATAGTTCCAATTGAATGGGAATAGCGTCTTCTAGCCAACCGGGAAATCTTAACCAGGTTTTCAGGCTTGTCCCACTCGGTAAATAGTCGGGAACTTGAACCGTTAATTGACAAGTAGACTCATACTCTGGAAATAAATAAACATAAGGCGGTTCTAAACGACTCACAATGGGCAAAATCTCACTGTTATTAAGAACCCAATCATCGAGAGTCGGACGTAAAAGTACGGGTTCATTAAGTTGATTCCGGATCAATAGCTGGAGAACCAAGTCTGTACCGGAATGGAGTTGTAACGTTACTTGGGGCAGGACAAGGGTTTTTTCTAAACGCTGACTCATTTAACACCTATCGGGCGGCGTTTTACTCAATCCATTTTAATCTTTATTCACTCTTTTATTTGACGATTTTTCATTAAGTTAAATTACGGTGGTGTAATTCATCTATGTCGTTGTATTCTCCTGGCATAACTAATTGCTTTGCTGGCTCTAACTCCTTCGTTCAGTGACATTCTATGTCAACGACTAGCACTGGATTAAAAAGGTTGTAGGTTAGGTTGCGCTGTGGCTAACTTCAGCTATCAAGGGTCAGCTTGGTTACGCTTCGAGAAAAATTAGCCTAGGATTCAGACACCTAACCTACAAAATGTTGGTTAAAGTTAGTTACATCTAAATATGCTATTAACGATAACCAATGGAACACCAGGATGTAAATGCATAAAAGTTGGTCAAAATTGGTTAATTTCTGCCAGAGTCCTTTGAAATTCTTATTTTGTGCATTTTGTCAATACATAAAAGTTGGTAAGTTATCGCCTTTGAGAGGGTAACGGCGAACAGGTATAGCAACCGCCATGGCTGTTAGGACACATCATTTATGTAGAGACGCGCCATGGCGCGTCTCCACATTTATTCAGAGGTCAAGAACAAATGACCAATGATGATTTAATCCAAAACCATCCAATCAACAGTGATGCAACCTTTGTTATCCCAATACCATCCCGGCTCATCATTCATTTTAAAGATCACTGTTTGACCCGCTTTTAAACTGAGAGTCTTAGCACTGCTGATTTCTTCAATAACTTCATCACTCGCTTGATCTACAGCAACCAAGGCGTAGGGGGTATTGTTCGGATAAGTCACATGACTGAGTAGTTCAGCCCCAGGTTCTCCGGCGGCGGTAATTTCTACTCCGTCTTTCACCGACCAAGTACCAGAGGGGGTGACTTTAATTTTAGCAGCCGTATCCATAGGATTTTGAAACTCTACCCCTTGTTCAAAAGTTGCATGGACTTGCAATTGACCGGAGGGGAGGACTTTTTTCTCAAAAGCTTTATAGGTTACATTATTTTGGGAAAAGTTATAGAACGCAATCCGCCCTTCACTAAAATCGCCATCAATATCAATTTCTAGACTACCATTCACTGAGACTTGCAGATTGGTTTTGGTATAAACAAAGTCAAACGTATTTTCAACATTTTTCTCCCATCCCTTGTTGCCCAAGGTTTTGCCGCGAGCCAGTTCAGTTACCTTACCCGTATGACCCCAGAATTCAGCTTGATCTTTAGGAACCTCACTAATCATGGATACGGCTAATCCTGTTTTAGCAAGTTCTCCCCACCGTTTCTGCTGACCTTTCCTCCAATCAACAAGTAGATATTTAGCTGAACTATTGGTGGTGTCTCCCGGTTGGAATCCTAGGGCAAACCCAATAAAATCATCATCCCCCGTATTGCCGACGCTTATTTTACCAGTGACTTTGGTATTAAAAACATTAAATGGACTATAAAATAACGTAGGTTTGCCATTTTTCTTCTGGATTACTTCTTGACCATTGCGGGATACATCCCATCTTCCGGCACCTTTTTCATAGGATTCTTCTTTCCAGTCGTTGAGATCGACGGTTTCGATTTTGATTTGAGCCATTTCATTCACTCCTTGTAATTTATCCTTTGTGAAGTCAAGTTGTCCCTGTGAATTTATAAACTTGACAACGATCCTAAAAATTAGGATTCTCTTATTCTAGTCGAGCATTCATTTAAATCTACTCAAAACCATTTATTTTTTCAAAACTTAACATTTTGTAATCATTTTTTGATCATCCAGACAGCAAAAAGGCATAACGAATGACAAATGACGAATGACCAATGACGATCCCAACCTACTTACTTACTTCGATAAATGACATAATTAATCAACTCCTTAAGAAATCGACGGTCATGAACTGGAGACACCCATTGTTCTCCGGGTCGCAGTGGGGTCTCCGGGAACAAAAACTCCAAAGAATCAAAGATATCGGCGGCTTTTTGAGCGAGCGATCGCGCCACGTTCCAGCCGTGTTCAATGCTGCCACACCGCTGCATTTGCTCCATAATGAAGGCAACATGATCAGGATGTTTTTGGGGGCGAGGTAGAGCCAGAATTTCCCGCATTTTTTCTGCTTCCTGTTTACTGTTGGCTAAAACATGGTTCAGCATCAACGTGCGTTTGCCTTCATAGATATCGCCACCAATTTCTTTGCCATAAGATTCCATTTCCCCCTGGAGATTTAATAAATCATCTTGAATTTGAAACGCGATCCCCAAAATCATGCCAAATCGGGTTAATCCTGCCAAGGGTTCAATTAAATCCTGGACACTGGAGGCAGGATGTCCAACAATGAGACCAATCCGACAAGGGGTAATAAAGGAATACCAACAGGTCTTTTTCACGCACATGGTAAAGTAATCTTGGTCACTTAGATGGGAGGGATTCGTCGCCACCCAATCCAATTCCATCGCCTGTCCTTCCACCGATTGCCGCGCCATGAACTCAATTTCATGTAAAATATTTAGTGCCTTGGATACCCCCAGCACAGATAAATTTTCCAGCAGCAATCCCACCGCTAAAACATTCGTCGCATCCCCGACATTAATGGCACGGGGAATACCAATCATTTGGTGTAATGTCCCCTTTCCCCGTCGAGACTCCGACTCATCTTCGATGTCATCGTGAATCAAGAACGCATTGTGATAAAGTTCCAATGCAGCCGCCGCCGTTAATGCCGAATGTCCCATTCCTCCCACCGCGCGGGCGACACTAATACACATCGTTGGACGCAGCATTTTCCCGACGCGAAAGGGATAATCACTTAATAGCTCATAAAGGGGAGTATAAGCACCAGAGACTTGACGCTGGCTTTGGATAAAGTCCTCAATTTTGACAAAAATGGCGTCTCGCGAACCCTGTAATGCCTCGTTGATAATGCTTTGATTAAACTTAGAGGAATCGGCGACGATACATTGCTCCTGATTATCCTTTGCTGCCTCTAATTGGGCGAGATCAGATAAGGTAGTGGCAATCGCCTTACGACTGCCTGAATCAATATCCGATACCGTTGACGATGAAGGCTTAGAGATCGGGGGGTGAGGCAGTAAAACTTGGCGGGGTGTGCCTTTCAACTTGAGGGTTGGTAATTTTTTTGGGTCATACAATAACAAACTGAAGAAGGTCAAAAATACGAGAAATAAGAATAGTCCTAACATTAACAATTTTCCTCTAGAGTGTCGGTTCAGAAATGGCTTTTATATTTAGTCCTTATTAATTAAAATAGCCCCGATGACAACGATAACGATAATAGCCAGCAAAAGTCCGATAATGATTACTTGTTTCTTGTTCCCTGAACCTGATTCGGAGAATTCTATCGATTCAGCCACAGGTTGAGCCACGGATGGAGTAACTGGGGGAGAGTCAACCCAGGGAAACCAGGCGTTGACAGAAACGGAGCCAAAATTATTCAAATTTTCGATAACTGCACCCCCAGAAGCACCTTTGATGCCGATAATCGCCCACGATCCTCTAAATTGAAGACGGTCAATTTGGGTGCTACCAATAGACTTACAGGCGGCTTGGGCGCGATCCGAGAGATTAAAGCTGGCGTCGTCTTTCGCCGCGATCGCAACCACCCGCCCTTGGGGTAAAGTCTCTATCCAGTCAGCAAACGCATCTGCATTCGCGGGATCAGCATAGAAATCAAAGGATCGACTGTGAAGGTGATGCCCATTGGACTGATCAAAAACAACAACATTTTAGACCCCGTTGATATCCTCCCGTAAAGGAAACCAGTTCACCATTACAGGTAACTTGAGCCATGTTACCGCTTCTAAAAACCTAGACAAACCTACCCATCAGTAATTCTGCCTTGGTATAAGTCCACGGTGTAACTTTTGGTCGATAACCGTTAACGCTTGCGCTTGGCTGATACCCGGCATTGTTGCTCGATATCAGCCTTAACCAACGGTTCCCAGTTAGAGACACTATAGTAATCGTGTCTACGATTGACTACAGGGCATCGACCAATAAAATTATTAAATTGATATAGAGCGCTCCATACGTGCTTTCTCGGATTCACTCCGAGATAGGCGGACACAGAGCGCGGCAATCGCTCACTCAAATTCATTCCTCTTCTGGCAATTGCTAGGGCAGCTGCCACATCAGATGATAGTCCATACATCCGACTATATTTAACACAGCCTATCAAACTCGTGTAAGCTGGATTGCACAACTTTATAGTTATTCCTCGGTTGGATAAAATCGATGACAAAATCTGATAAAAACGACTGTATGCCCAGGCAGAAAGCATTCTAGCATATTTTTTCCCACGCTCTCTTAATTGAGCTTTCTTGGTGGAAAAATCCAAGCTTTCGCACAGAACGGGGCAAGAAAAGCTCCTGGCTAAAGCTGCCAATTTCAAACAAACATCGACAAGTTGAGCATCTTGTTTACCTTTGGGTAAACCCGTCTGAAAAGGAATAGTTCCCTGAGCTCTTAAATTTCCTTGACCATCAACATAAGCCCAGCCGATAGAACTAGGATTTAGATCGATACCCAAGGCACCATACTGAATCTCTCTACTAACTTTCTCCACCGCGGCGGGCGTGAATTGAACAGAGACAACCCAACGATTATCCTTTCTATAGAAGTGCCATGTTTTCGCACCACTATTGGGTAATCTATTAATCTGACGGGAGAAGCTGCCAATTTTTGATGTGACATATTTCCCAAATTTGGTTTCCAGACAACCGGGGACTCTCAATTTGAGAGTGTCCCCAGACCATTGACAAGTTTGATTCCCATAACTTTCATCCTTGGAGCCAACAATAAAGACTGACCCTCTGGATACCTTTACTCTAATTTTCGCCCTCAATAGATGTTTAATTTGATTTTGAAGTCGGTGGATATATCGCTTTTTCTGATGCAAACCTTGACGCAAATGATGCCAGTTAGTTTTTCTCGTCTTGAGGTTTGATGATAAGGGAAAGTTGCAGCCATTTTTGGAGGATTGCCAGTTCTTTTTCCCATAGAACTTCCGAGCTAAATTAATTTTCTTTGTGGCTCTGGCTACCCAATCTTTCCCTGACTGAACTCGTGATTTTAATTGCTTTATCTGTCTTTTTCTACAATATGTAGCTGAGGCAGTTTTTCCTTTAGCTAATGAAATTACTCCGTTAGCATAACGCTTACTGATTCCGTATTTCTCTTGCATAAGACTATTCCAACTGGATTGATTAAATTTAACTTCTTTATTTAATAAATGGTTAACGGTTTCAACTGTTGCTTGATAGAATATATCGGACAATGACGTTAAAAACATCTCCAAGTCGGTGAAACCGATGGGGTTAAGTTCATCGGCGGGAGTTGGCAAGCCCTTGCAATAAGTTATCGTCGTCATAGCTTTTTGGCTACCTCCCTCAGTTCTGACTAGATACTCGCGGCTACGCCAACGGTTAATTCGTTACCCGATTCGTTACCCGATTTATTGCCAATTAAGTCAACAATATCATATCGACTCCGGACCGCCAGCCGTCCGAGAAGATCGAATGAGAGCCGTTGAGTTGCCATCGGTGCAACGTGCAAGACCGTCACACCTAGTCGAGTAGCCGCTTCTTGGTCAGTTAAACTAGACATTTCCTGATTATATCATAGAAAATGTCCAGTTATGTCACTAATTGTCTAGATATTTACGGACTGTTAGTGAACCCCAATTATTCCCTGCTGATGTCACAGCGACAACAAAACTAGGAACCTTAACCTTTGTCGCCGTAATCTCCCGCGAACAGGTAACCGCCGACTCGTGAGACAACTGTTCTGCTGCTGTTCCCGATGCTGCACCCGTTTGACCAATTATCGCCCAAGAACTGCGGAATTGCAGGTGATCAATCAGGCGACTTCCCAAGGATTTACAGGCTCTTTTGCCCCGTTCAGATAAATTCAAGTTAGCATCATCTTTAATCGCAATGGCGACAATTCGACCTGGGGGTAAGGTAGAGATAAATTGGGCAAAGGATTCAGAGTTGCCTGAGTTAAAGGTATCAAACGTCGTACCAAAAATGGGTTGTCCGGTAAATTCATCGAAGACGGCGACATTGAGTCCACGATTGTAGAAATTCTCACCCAAGTCTTGGGTATTGAACCTAATCGACGCCGAGTTCCCATGATCATAACCGGCTGAGGACACCTGCACTGTTAAGTCATTCGTCATTTGTCATTCGTCCTTTGTCAGGGAATAGGGAACACCTCGACTCCGCTCACCTCGACTCCGCTTGGTGTGAATAGGTAAGGTAGAGTTTTGAGTTGAGGGATTCTTCATGGGGGGGGTACTTGCTTCAGCTTCCCGTCCGGTGAACTTAAGTCTTAACCGTTCCTTGGGGAATCCTAGGATGAGGGATTAAACCTAAAACTGTACAAATGAAATGTGAACATCTCTTCCCGTTAAACCCTGACAGGGAGATAAAATTACCTGATTTTTTGTTCACGAATCATTTAGAATTACTAGATAGCTATATATTTTTGGAGGTTAGATAGGCAAATTAACAAACTTCATTTACATCAAGCTAATAATAGGCTAAAAAATAATCCTACCACTAATAGTTGTCAGGATTAGGCAGGAATGCTAGAAGATGGGGGAGATGAGGGAGATGAGGGAGATGAGGGAGATGAGGAAGCCAATGACGAATGACCAATGACAAATGACCAATGACCAATAAACGTATTGTTTTAACCGCCTATGGCTCCTTTGGCGATATTCATCCCTATATGGCGATCGCATTGGAGTTGCAAGCACGGGGACATCGTGCTGTTATTGCTACAAGTGAACTGTATCGCTACAAGATTGAAGCCGAGGGAATTGGATTTCATCCGGTTCGCTACGATAGTGCGATCGATATGCAGCAAGATGGCGAGTTTATCGGCGTGCTGTCAGAATCCCGTCGGGAAAGTGAATACACGATCTGTTATCTATTAATGCCCCATCTGAGGGCGACGTACAAGGCGTTACTGGAGGCGGTACAGGGTGCGGATCTCCTGGTGACGCACCACTTAAGCTTTGCTGGATCATTAATTGCGGCAAAAACGGGGATTCCGTGGGTGTCAACGGTTCTCTCTCCGCTCCTATTTATGTCAGCTTATGATTCCCAAACCCTTTCTACGACAACCATCTCCTCTTATGAACAAGCCTTAGCCGTTGTCGCCAATGACGCCCGCCTACGCCAATTTCGTTGGCAAGCCCGATTGTGGAGTGCGCCGATACGCCAACTGCGGGGGGAATTGGGGTTACCAGCCAGTTGTGATCCGGTGTTTGAAGGTCAACATTCGCCGGATTTGGTACTGGCGTTATTTTCTGCAAAGCTAGCCAAGCCGCAACCGGATTGGTGTCCCCAAGTTCAAGTGACGGGGTTTCCTTTTTACGATCGCGCCAAACAGGAGAATTTGTCTCCAGAATTGGCAAGGTTTCTTGACTCTGGTTCTCCTCCGATTATATTTACCTTGGGTTCGCTGATGGTATGGACACCGGGAAACTTCTATTTAGAAGGTGCGATCGCAGCTCAACAATTAGGATACCGTGCGGTGTTACTGGTGGGCAAAGGAGTCCACAACCTACCCTTAGAACAGTTACCCGAAGGCG
The DNA here is from genome assembly GCF_000155555.1 of Coleofasciculus chthonoplastes PCC 7420. Lineage (GTDB taxonomy): Bacteria > Cyanobacteriota > Cyanobacteriia > Cyanobacteriales > Coleofasciculaceae > Coleofasciculus > Coleofasciculus chthonoplastes_A. The sequence goes on along the minus strand of NZ_DS989867.1, from coordinate 91,329 downwards.
TGATCGTCGTTGACTATGCACCCCACTCCGAAATTTTCCCCCGTGGGGCGGTGATTGTCCATCATGGCGGAGTTGGCACCACCGGACAAGCTTTGCGATCGGGGCGTCCCATGTTGGTGGTACCTTATGCCCATGATCAGCCCGATAATGCCATGCGGTTAGTGCGTTTAGGGGTGGCGCGTACTCTCGCCCGACATGAGTACAGTGCGAATACATTAATGGCTGAACTCAAACAACTCTTATTTGAGCCGAGTTATGAAAGCAAAGCGGCGGAGGTGGGAAAGCGGGTGCAGCAAGAAGATGGAGTCAAGGCGGCGAGTGACGCGATCGAAACCTATCTCAGATCTCAGGAAAATGGGCAATCAAAGTAGATGGGGAGTAGGGGCTTGGTTCCCAAGCCCCTACGCTTGGTTACTGAAATTGAAAGAACCCCAACGTCAGTTATTTATGGCAGTTACTTAACCAGTTGTCTGCTCAACCCACTGCAAACCCCGTATATTGCCTAACTAAAGGTTCATGAAACGCCAAAACAATATCCTCTTGGGGAACTCCTAACTTCACTAATTCATTAGCAATACCAACTTCCGTACCATCATGCTGTATCCAAATCTTGTCATTTTTAATATCCAGATGCAACACACAGCCATGCTGTCGTCGTCTGTTTTTCCAACCCACATACATCAACTGATAATGGTTGCCAACTGGATCAAAAATTAGTTGTTGTTCAATTTCGTCCTGAGTTGAACCGACACTGGCATAGTCAGTTATGACTTGTTGGACATAATTTTGATATTTTTTTAGTTTTTCCATGCGACAATACTCTCCTGCACCGGATCATAAACAATGAGTTTAAGCTGAAACCGCTGAATCACGGTTTGAATAAACTGCAACTTAAAGAAAGCGTGATAGATTCCTGAAGGAACAGCCAAATATAGAACTCTTTCTGGCTCTTGTTCTTCTAAGGCAACACGATAATTAAAACACTGTCCAATAGCTGTATGAAATTCGGAAATGTTTGACGCCCCAATAAAACTCTTAATTTCCACCGCTATTTTTTCGCCATCCCTTTCCGCCGCTAAAACTTGCTCCGCCCCCAGGTCAATATACATTTCAACATCACCAATCTTAATCCGAAAAGGGTCATCAGTAATCAGCCAACCCTCTTTTTGCAATCCGTTCCTAACAGCATCATGAAAAATATCTTTCGCCACATCCCACCCGCCGTAAAATTTAATCGTTTTTAATCTTAATTTTACCACAAATACCCACTATGTCTGACTTAACTAACATCCTGTTGAGGACACGGCACTGCCGTGTCCCTACCCTTTCCCCGAAATAATTGATTGCGTAGGGACAGGATAATATCGTCCCCTTCTCAAGACAGAAATGCTAAGATTTAAACCGAGAATAAAAAAGCGCGATCGCGAGTCGTTCTATACAAAGCCGTGCTAAGTTGAAAATCATTATATCCTATGAACAGTTTATCACCCGTCATTTTAAACTTAAAACACGTTGGTTTAAGCGATGAGCAATTTTACCAACTCTGCCAAGCTAATGAAACGTGGAAACTTGAACAAACCGCTAAAGGAGAATTACTGATTATGCCTCCCGTTGGTGGATTAAGTGGCAATCGAGAAGCAGATTTAATTACTGACTTAAATCTGTGGAATCGTCAAACTCAACGAGGAAAAGTCTTTAGTTCATCAACCATCTTTCGCTTACCCAACGGTGGAAAGCGTTCTCCCGATGTGGCTTGGGTAGCTAACCAACGCTGGGAATCCCTAACTCCCGAAGAACAAGAAAAATTTCCGCCACTTTGTCCAGATTTTGTGATTGAACTCCGTTCTCGCACCGATTCTCTATCCGACTTACAAGAAAAAATGCAGGAGTATCTCAATAGTGGTTTACAATTAGGCTGGTTAATTAATCCCCAAGCCCAACAAGTCGAAATTTATCGTCAGAATCAGCCCGTTGAGATTGTCCAGTTACCCGCGAGTTTATCCGGAGAGGATATCTTACCTGGATTTATATTAGAGTTACCTGTTTTCTAAGCCAAAATCCTGTAGAGTCGGCAAGTGTATCCTCAAGAATCTTTAGCGGACTTCTACCCCTAAAACTCCCTCGCGATCGCACGTCTTACCGATTCCGTTAATAGGACGCACTTCAGTGCGTCCCTACGGTTTCTCTATGCCATTCTAATTCTAATAGTTCCCTCTCAGTTCCCTCCCCTTAGCAAGGGGAGGGTTAGGGAGCTGACAGGTGTAGGTTTTTTATTTTATGGTTGGGACAAGACAAGGAGGACAAGGAAGGAAAGAAGACAAGGGGGAAAAACCGTACAGAATTCGGTTCGGTCAAACTAACTTCTAAAAGCCGAAACGCCCTATTTTTCGTTCTCACTCTTCCTTGTCTACGGTCGCTGAGCGAAGTCGAAGTGATGGTCTACCTGTCTTCCAAGTCTAGCCTAAACCCCCATCTTAAAAAACCTACCCTTGTGAGCCCCAACCCCTCCCCTCAGAGGAGAGGGGCTTTCCGGCTCCCCCTTCCATGAAATAAAGGCTTCGTCCTCTGCCATCTCCCGTGCAAATATCCCCGCCGATAGCACTATGCAACCTTCAAATACAACCGTTACCACTCCCAGTCAACCAGAATCCGGCATCACCCCCAGCGCCACCTCTAACCTCATCTACGTCTTAGGCACCATCGGCTACGACTTTGGCACAGAAGCCAGACGGGACAGCTTCAAACAATTAATGCCAGCCGTAAACATGGACGGTACATTAGTTCCCGCCAATCCCTACGACGCCCGTCAACTGGTGGATTATTTGGATGCCAACCCCACAGAAGCCAAATCCTTAATCTGGACAATTAACCAAGAACTCACGCCTATCTATGCCTTACAACCCGTGAGTAGTTTTGCCGCCGATGTCTATGAAATGCTATTGATAATGTTAGCGGGACAACTAGAATCCCAAGAGAGTGATGAGTATGTGGAACGAGTCAGTCTTCCCGCCCGATTAACCGGGAAAAAAGTCACCTTATTTTCTGGGCAAACGGCAAAAGACCGAGCCTTAAACTTCTCAGTCACCAATGCCTTCCAAGCCGCCACCAGCTTTGCCAGAGCCGTAGCAACGGGGATGGAATTGGATACGATTGAGGTGGAAAAAAGCCCATTTTGTCGAGTGAGTAGTAATTGTTGGGATATAAAACTGAAGTTTTTTGACCCAGAAAACGGGCTGAGAGCGAGGAAAGTTTATCTATTTACCGTGGATGTGGTTGAGCGGATTCCGGTAACCTTGGGTGAAATTCGTTCTTGGTCTGAGCCAAAGAATTAGCATAATTGCGATGTTGTACTCTGCCCGATTCTACCCCCTCATACCGAGTTGCGCTCATAGCACCAGTTAACAAACTACCTAAAAGCAGCTAACATAGGTTCCTTATAGCCTTTTGCCCAGTTGGTGAGCCTGTCGAACCACTGCCTTCGGACTTCTGCCTTCTTGTACTAGACATAATAGAATGCAAGTTTGTTTGAGATAAATACGCAAAACTATGGGAATAGAATTTAATCATTTATATATCACGCTCGACACAGATACCCTAGAACCTAGACTCCGCACTTCAACTTGAAGTACAAAAAACTACATGGCTGATACAGGCAAAAAGTCCGAAAAATTAAACCTTTGAATATCTTCTAAAGAAACAGTAATTGTTTTTGGGACTCTTGAGAGTTTTTTTGAGCAGCCTAAATTTAGGAGTATCTACTCTCCTTACACAGATTTATACCTGATCCAAAAATGCCCAAATTGCCACAAAGGTGAGTCACGAAAAAATCACAGATAATATTTTTGACAAGAGGAGGGCAAGAAGTTCAAAATAAACTGACGTTCATCCGTTAGATTAACTATCTGTTTAACTCCATTAATCACCACTGCATGAATCCCTTGAAAACATTGAAATATCCACCGTAATGTTGGGCGATTGGTCAGTTTACCCACTTGATTTTTTATCCCAAGTTTAGCTCTTTGTAAATTCTTCCTGATTTCTCTTTGCCCTAAGTTGTAGACCAAGAGACACAACGTCATAACAAAGAGCATCGTTTCTACTCTTTGGGGGTTTTCGACGAATAGACTATCGGCAAAAAATACCGGGTCTTTCAAAAATCTAAATCCTCTTTCACAAGATTGTTGATTTTTGTAATTTAAAAGAATTTCGGCTGAATTTAGAACTTCTTGTTCGAGAACGTTCGTCGCTAGGATAAATCTTCCGGCTTGTTTTTCTCTCGCGGTAATTTCTTGCTCCTGTCTTTCTGGTTTGGCTTTGATTTTATAAGCGGTTTTACCCGACTTAATTATTTCCTTGCTGATCTGGACTTCAGCTAATTTAAACAGTTTCAGTTTTCGGTTTATTTCTTTTAACTTATACTTGGCTTGACTGGGATGCTCAAACTCTTCTTTCTCTAATTGCTTGATGAGTTTATAAGCTTTTTCTTCTTCTTTTTTTATTTGTTTTTCGAGTTTATTTAAATCACTGGCTTTTCTCGGCTGACTTTCTACGATTAACCATCTCTGTTTGATGCCTCCGTAGACAACGATTTCTTCTTTCCAGTTATAGTTTTCTAGATTGAGGCTTGAGTCCGTTGGTTCTCCGGTCTTCTTCCTTTCTTCTATGTCTACCGTTTGAGCTAATTGTTTAGCTCTCTTTATCGTCATGGGTACTCGTGTTATCCATTGTAACCCTCTCATTATCTGAATATTTTCTTGAGTGTATAAACTGCTATCACCTACCACTATACTTGACCAATCCACCTGCTTTTTAAAAGAACTCAATAGGTGACCTAACACAGCTTTATCCGATTCATTTCCATCCCCGACTCTCATTAACAAAGGTATGTCTCCATCACTTGTTGTGACTAAGCTTAAAACACATTGCTTTAAGTCCGGGCGATGGTCACGGGAATATCCTTGGGTAATAATTATCGGTCTTTCTTTAATTAAACCTTCTTCTGGATTGGCTAATTCTCCATAGTTATAATTATACTCCCCATGCAGGTGAAATGATGTAATATCTGCATGATTAAATTTTACTTCTATCTTAAATGTCTTCGTTAAAGCGATTGCTATTTCTAGAAAGAGTTGAGTCAATCCATATTTATAGAGTTTATCCATCACTCGACCGAGTTTGTCATCATTTAAATAATCACGGTTAATTGAGTTCCCTAATAGTTTTTTAATGTCTTTATCTTCAAAAAAATTACTAAATAAGTATAAGGGCTTAGACACAAACCCTAAACCATTCAGAATCATCGCCTTAACAACTTGCCCCGATGAGATTTTTTCTCGCTTGTCTATTTCTAATTTTTCATTAATGATATCCACTATTCCTATTTCATCAATTAATCCAGCTATAATCCCCAAATGGTCTAGGTTTTTGACTTCTATTGTTGATTTAGACAAGGTTAATCTCTCTTTTAAATAGTTACAGCTAACTGGCTAATTATCTCAAGGTATCAATCCTCAGTAAAGTGAGTATTTATGCTTAGTGTTCTCGGAGACGTGTCTGTAACCTGTCATGTTACATTTTGAAGTGCGGAGTGTGGGCTAGAATCAATCGCTCAATCTGAGTTCATTAACCAATTATTTTGTACAGTATCCAGAGATACCGTAGAAACGGATACAGAAAGTTGGTCGGGAACTTATCTCAGAGGAAAACATACCTATCTTGAACTCTTTCCTCCAGGAGGTGCTGAAGGATTGCAGGAAGGGTTTTCGGGTATTGGGTTCAATACTCAACAAGACGGACAACTTGATAGTGTAGCGGAAAAACTACGAGGATTAAGCGCAAAAGAAACATTTTCTGATTTGCGAGTTCGTCAAACCGAATCTGGAAAAATTCCCTGGTTTCATTACTTGACGCTCAACCCATCAGAGAGAGAAGCCTTCGCTGCGTGGTTGATGGAATTTCATCAGGATTATTTAGAGTATAAAAACATCAAACTTACCCCTGGGAATTGCTTTAACCGTGCGGCGTATCTGAAAACCCTGGAAACTTCCGAAACGTCTTTATTTGAGTGACAATGCCAAGTTAAATGTAGGTAGAGAGTTTGCCATTTTGCAGTTTGGATAACTGAATCAATTCGTTACAAATTAAGACTTTATTCAACAATCAATATATAGGGCTTACTGAAAAAATCCGAAATCCTTAGCCATCAATCTGATCTAAAGGAAAGAGGGGAATCTAAAAGGGGAGCAACCCCTCAGACTCCCCGATTCAGTTTCAATAGGAACCCAGCAGATCAATTAAGGATTGGGGGAGTTCTTCATAATGATCGAGCAAAAAATCCACAATTGTTAACTGGCGCAAGTCAACGGGTTGAGGGGGGCGATAGTCTTGACCTCGGTTGAACCAACATTGAACGGTTCCCAGGGAACGGAAACAGATGTGAGAAATTTGCTCATAGGTGACACCCCATTTGGCATAAAACCGCCTTGGCGTCATTCTTAATTTGCAGTAACAATAAAGGTCAATAATGTATTCTTCTCGCTGGGTAATCGGGCGGGGATTGTGGGGTCTTTTGGGATTATAGCGTCCGGTTGGGGTACGCACCAATAGAGGCTCTATTTCATGATCAGAATGGGTGGGATAACGGTATAGGTTGTCCTCCTCTTCATGGGGAGAATGGTTGAGGTTTAAGTGTTGAGTGAAATCCTCTATTTCTTCACTGTGACGCAGAGTATTTAAAGCACCAGCAATGAGTTTACCATTCAGGCTTTCGGTCAACTGCTGGATAAATAACGCCGCGATCGCATGGGCTTCAGCATCCGTTAGGTGCATTTGAGCCGCATCGAAGTCAATGTCGCTATGGTGCTGGATCAACGAGAGGAGTTGGGCGATACCCAATTCCTCTAAGACTTGCTGGATAGGGGGTTCAGGTGTATTGCTGGGGTCGAATTTAGGGGAGAGGTGTGTCATGTTTTTTTCTCCTTTGATACTGAGCCTTTAGTGCTTATGTAACAATGTTATAACTTAATGGGCAAAATAAAAACCCCTTTGTCGGGGTGGGAAAGTTTTACCGATTGGGTTAAATCAGATTAGTTGGAGAGGATGTCAAGAATGGGCTTGAGCCATCCAGACAAGATCACCAAGAATACCCTCAACTGGCGGCAAAGGATAGACTGTCAAATCGATGAATAGAGTCATTCCTTCCAACTTGAGAAATTGCCACTGATTGCCATTGCTGATACTGCCGTAAATCGTCGAAATAGGTTGTCCTTGTTCCTCATTGAAGCGTTGAGCCGCAACCATTTCGGCAATACACTGCCCCAAGCCCAATTTGAGGTCAGTCTTTTTAGCTTCCACAATAATCACGGCTGGTGCTTCAATTTCTAAGACTTCTTTTGAACGAGTCAACAGGAAATCGCACAAGCCATTAAGACCAACCGACTCGTCAACATTAAATTCCTCACCGGAGAAGACACTCACTTGGCGATTAAGTGTTTTCCTGACATCGATTAATACGGGATAGATAATCCCCTCAGAACGGGCTTTTTCACTACCAGAGGAAGCGACAATTGGCAAGGTTTCCTGTAAGTAATCCCAGAGAGTTGGCGAAGGGGCAACCGGAGAAGTTTCAGGCAAAAAGCGACTGCCTTCAATGACAGTTAGTTGGAAAGCAGCTTTAGCTTGAGCGATAGTTTTGAATTGACTATAGGGCATATATGTAAGTGGGGACAATTAAAGGCGGGCGGATGAACTGAAGCTAGAGATTGCCATCATGCTGTATGGTGTCCTTCTCAATTTTGCTTGTTGTTTTGTGGCTACAGATGAGCTATCGATGCTAGGATTTAAACCGAGAATAAAAAGCGCGATCGCGAGTCGTCCTATACAAAGCCATGCTAAATTGAAAATCATTATATCCCATGAACAATTTCTCACCCGTCATTTTAAACTTAAAACACGTTGGCTTAAGCGATGAGCAATTTTACCAACTCTGCCAAGCCAATGAAACGTGGAAACTGGAACAAACCGCTAAAGGAGAATTACTGATTATGCCTCCCGTTGGTGGAGTGAGTGGCAATCGAGAATCCGATTTTAATGGTCAACTTTGGCTGTGGAATCGTCAAACACAACTAGGAAAAGTCTTTAGTTCCTCTACCATCTTTCGCTTACCCAACGGTGGAAAGCGTTCTCCCGATGTGGCTTGGGTAGCCAACCAACGCTGGGAATCCCTAACTCCCGAAGACCAAGAAAAATTTCCGCCAATTTGTCCAGATTTTGTGATTGAACTCCGTTCTCGCACCGATTCATTATCAGACTTACAAGAAAAAATGCAGGAGTATCTCAATAGTGGTTTACAATTAGGCTGGTTAATTAATCCCCAAGCCCAACAAGTCGAAATTTATCGTCAGAATCAGCCCGTTGAGATTGTTCAATTACCCGCCAATTTATCCGGAGAAGATATCTTACCTGGATTTATATTAGAGTTACCCGTTTTCTAATATAAATCCTGTAGGGGCGCAAGGCTTGCGCCCAGAACACCTGTCGAGTCTATTTCACTATTGAATATAAAGGAATAGCCCGATGAATGTAATGGATGTAACGGATAAGCGCGTGTGATCCATTATAGCGTGAGTCTTAGTATCCTGTCTGTAACTGACATCGTTGAGTAGAACTGAAGCGATGCACTTAAAAAAATCCACACTTTTTATATATTGACAAAACTACTCTTTTAAGCATTTGCCTTGTCCGGCAAGAAAAACTCCTGAATTTTTACCAACTTTTCTATATTTACACCCAAACCGTTAATCAATTATTCTCGATGAATCGTAAATAGCGAGACAGCCAATTGACGCCGGAACCCCTGGCAGCAATTTGGCAAAATCGATTCACGATCAGGATTCATAGATTCGTCTAAATCAGTTGTGAAATAGGTATGAGATGGAAAGCCTTATTTAGTAAGCTTTTCTGCCATATCAGGTTTTACAAATCATTTAGATTCACTCGATAACTGAAACAGGCACTTACCCGTTCCGGTTTCAGAGTCTCTCGGTGTTTTGCAAGGAGGGTTACAATTAAAATGGTCGCAAGCTCAACAGTTTCAGCAGACAGTCGGAAGTTATTAACCGATAATTTGCTTCTCTACGTTTCTCCCAATGGTTCCGATGAAACCGGTGATGGAACAGAAGCAAAGCCTTTTGCCTCTGCCGATTATGCTGTCGTCTGGGCAAATAATAACTGTGATTTTGGTGAACGGTTTGACTTGTATGTTAAGCTGGCTCCCGGAACCTACGATGCCCTACAAATCTACGGTCAAGGTGCCCGACAGATTTACCTAGTTGGTGAACCTGACGATCCTGGTGCTGTACAAGTCAAGGTGCTCAAAGAAGAAGCGGTATATGGACTGTCAGTCGCTTTTTATTCGTTTGTCCATGTGTCAGGTATCGATATCGCTTCGATAATGGTTACAGGCTTCTCACACTTAATCGTTGATCAGTGTTATTTGTCTCCTTCGGTAGCGCCAGCACTCGTTCTGTGTAGTAACCACAGCACCATCGATTTTGACTCGGCAAAGGTGAAAGCGGGACGTATTGGTAAAGGCGAGGAGAGTACCTGCTATCGCAGCGAGATTCACTCCCATATCGAAGTTGAACAGCTAGAATACGAAGCCACTGTTGAATGTAATACATTCTGCGAGGCAAAGTTCCTCTCATCTATCTATGTTTGCGGGGATTCAAAAACCAAGAACAATGTGAAAGCGAAGCAATTGGCTCGTGCTATCACCCAGAGTATTGTTTGCGATTCAGATTTTCTGCCTGAAAAATCATCAACGGCAAATCTTGCTACGTCTGGTGGACTTGTTGATGATTTAAATGATTCTGGACTCTAGTCTAGAATGAAAATTTCGTCATCGATCATGTCAAACTTTGTTAAAACATAAACGGAGGTCAATTCATTATGAGTTGGAATTGTTGCACCAGTTCTCGAAGCTGTGGGGGCTGTACTCGTCCCTGTAACCCAACTGGTGGTTGTTGCGGTGGTTATCGTCCTCAGTTTGGCAATTACAATCCATACGGTGGCTGCTATAGTGGTGGTCGTTGCGGTCGCTGTTACTGATAGAAGATAATCAGGTTATTATCACTTAACCGCATAAATAAAATAGTGGAAAAGGAGAATGCCAACAGCTTTTCTCCTTTTTTTTAAATTTTTTTAGATAACTGGTAACGGTGCGTTACGGCGCACAAATCCCAAGTTATTTTCCATATTAATCCAAGCAAGTGCCTAAGGCACCCTACAGGATAGGTTTAGAGTCCTGACTACTTAAATAAGTTAGCAACTTAGGTTATAATAACTCATCGAATCCTTTAATCAATACCCTAATGAAACTCACCGATATTATCCATCACGATATTGTAATTCATTTAGATACCCTGAAGACAGACCCCGAATTAGTCAAGCAAATCCAAACCCAACTGAATCGCTTAGGATTTTACCCCGGTGGTTCCTGGCTCGATGGTGATTATGGTCAGCGGACAGAAAAAGCCATGACTGAGTTCAGTCAATCGGTTTACCTGAATAACATGGAGAGTAAGAAGTTTGGCAAAGGCTGGGCGCAAAAACTCCTGCCGGAAAACCAAAAACCCCTCCCCTCGCTCAAAGACAAAAATAAAGAAGCGATTTATCAAACCTTCTTAAAAGAGTCTGTAAAAGGAACCGTTGATGAACCCGCCCTATTTTACAAAGGAATTGACACCTCTCCTTACAAAACTCAACTCAAAGATTATGCCGCCCGTCTGATGCAAAAGCCCGATGGCAAAACCTTGGTTTCGGTCACCAAAGACACCGCCCACTTCCAACCTTTCCCATCAGTAGGACAACTGCCAGAGATTGATGACCAAGGCTTAAGCTTTTTGCATCCAGAGATTACTGAAGCTTGTTTATGTGTCGGTAGTTTTGCCAACGGAGACTTCAAAACCAAATGGCTAGGCAGAAATGCCCTGAGTAAAACCGAATTTTGGAGTAGTAGTAAAATTATTCCGATTCTCAATGTCGTCTCTCGCAGCAACACCAATGCCTTTCAAACCGATATTGATACCTGTCTGATTCGAGGCAGAGATTTAAGCGGACAATACCGAGAACTCTCTGTCCATAATGTGCTTAAAGATATTCTTTCCTATAACCATAAAATTGCCTCATCCAACTCCCTCGCGGCAATGTTAAAACAATTTTCCACACCCGCCGAGTTAGAGAATTGGCTGAAAAGCATGACCGGAAATCAAGACTTGATTTTCACAGGAAGATATGGCGAAGAACCCTTTATCCCAGAACCCGAATTATCAACGCAATCCCCTCAAGGATGGTGGCGTCCCCGAAACGTGATTCTCACAGGTGTATCAGAACGACATCGCGGCGAAAATACGATTACCGCTTATGATTTAACCCGAATGATCTCGATGTTGGGTTGGCATTATCACATCCCCCAAGCCTCACGCTTACCCGGTGCCCAATGGCATAGTTTAGAATCAGTGATTCGGGCGATGGGTGCAGATGCGGCACGTTTAACGGATGTGGCATTAGAGGCACTCGATTTGCAAGATAAAATTAGTTCTCCGGTGATTATTTCTAAACTAGGAAATGGGGTGACTCAAATTCGGAATCGGGCGGAAGCGGTTTATGTGGCATTGGTTCAGTTTATTCAACCCAGTACAATGGGTGTGCCAGAGTTGGTGATGTTTAGCATGGCATTAAAGGGAGCAAAGCGGTTAGAACCCAGGGATGCCAAGCGTGAGGTGGTGGAATTGGATGCTCGGATGGCGACGGAAGTGACGGAAATTATTCGTCGAGGGGCGTTAGGGGAATTGGGGTGAATTAAGGTTGGTGGGCAATGCCCACCCTACTGGGCTGATACCAAGTTGCGTTCTATCATGTCATTCTGAGCGACAACTGCTGCCTCAAGTCGCGAATAGCTGCGCTGGTATTGCGTTGATAGGCAATTTCTAAACACCGCGCCACTATCTGTGATAAATTCACATCTGGGAAATATTGACTTTGGGATGCGATGCCATACTCATCACCCTGAAGTTGGTAAATCAACAGGTGTTGATTCCGAAATAACCAGACTTCCGGGACTCGATAGGGGAAATAATCCTGCACATTGGAATAGCTGGTGATGTCAATTTCTAACACCAAATCCGGCGGTGGGTCGTTGCACCAATCAATTCGTTCCTTACCCGAAATGGCTTGCCAATGGTCAATGTAAAAGCAATAATCCGGCTCAATCCCACTTTCTTCTGGCAGTTGCATCGTTACTGGCGTAAACGAATCATACTCGCACCCGGTCGAATCAAGGAGTACCTTAATAATGTCCGCGAAGAGACTGACATCTCTGCCATGCTTGGGCAACGGCGACATAAGCAACACTTCTCCAGAACGATATTTGAGTCGAGGAATGGAATCATCTCCCCGCTGCTCACACAACGTTTGATACTCCTGCCAGGTAGCAGGCGACCTCACTACAGTTCCGGCTGAAAGATAAAGTTTTTCGGGCGAAATGACGGTAATCATATCTTCATCCCTATATCCTTTCTTTAACCAATCATTCTACTTCCGTCTCCCTCATTCTCATTCATTCCTGTCATAAACTCCAGATGAAATTCCAACGGGAAGTGGAAGCCTCAGTGCATGTCCCACCTGTGGCGACCCAGAAATCCTCCACTGTCGGGGCTTTGAGCCAGTCGTACTGGAATCTCGCCAGAAACACTTCACTCACGACGGCGGTCATCGCACCCTCACCCCCGCGCAACTTCTCAATGGCAGCGAGTAGGCAACAGCTATAACATTCCTCTGAGTCCGATAAAGGACTAGAATTGGGGCATGATACTCATTAGCGATCGCGGATATGAGCGCAAGTGCAGACATCGTAGAATTAGCCGACGCCTTAGTCTATACCAAGACTGGGCAGCATCTGAATGATCTGCAACGGTTCATTCTGCGGGAATCCTGGCAAGAGACGAAGAAAAACTATGACCAAATGGCTCAAGAGTTGGGCTATTCGGAAAGTTATATTAAGCAATCGGTTGCGCCTCAGTTATGGAAAATGCTGTCCCAAGGACTGGGGGAAAAAGTAACAAAGACCACTGTTCGCTCTGCCCTAGAACGGCAACTGCTGGCTCAAAATCAACCTAAATTTACAACTGTTATTAATAACACTCTATCATCGATAGAAATAGGTTGTTCTGATCGTTCAGATGACCTCAACGCCTCACCCAACCCGCTTATTTCCCCATCGGATCAGACTATCTTGCCATCCGTTGACCTGGAATTACCTGATGGCTGTGTTCCCTTAAATTCTCTCTTTTATATCGAGCGAGTTCCCTACGAAGCCCAATGTTATCAGGAATTGCTTAAACCTGGCACATTGATCCGAATTAAAGGACCGAGGCAAATTGGCAAAACCTCGTTGGTTAATCGCTTACTTAGTCGGGGTATCGCCAAGGGGTATAAAACGGTCGTTTTAGATTTTCAGCAAGTCGAAGAAACCGTGATTAGCGACTTAAATAAGATGTTGCGCTGGTTATGTGCTAGCTTGACGCGCCAATTAAAATTAAAGCCGATGCTCAATGACTATTGGGATGAAGATTTGGGCAGTAAGATGAGTTGCGCTCTCTATATTCGAGAATATATTTTAGCCGAAATTGATGCTCCGATTGTCTTGGTTTTAGAAGAATTGAGCCTGATTTTCAAACAGGTGAACATTGTCCAAGAATTTCTCACTCTATTGCGGTCTTGGCATGAACAAGCTAAAGTTGACCCAATTTGGCAACGGTTACGCTTGATACTCATCCAATCAACCGAAGTCTATGTTCCTTTAGAGATCAATCAGTCTCCGTTTAATGTCGGGCTAGGCGTTGATTTAGAACCCCTGAGTCGGGAACAGGTGCAAGACTTGACTTGGCGTCATGAATTGAGGTTAGAAGCCGAACAACTAACTCAGCTAATGCAGCTTGTCGGGGGTCATCCTTATCTGGTACGGCTGACGTTATACCATTTAGCTAGACAGGATTTCGCCGTTGAGGAGATCCTGCAAACAGCCGCAACGGATACGGGAATTTATGCCAACCATCTGCATCGACATTTATGGACACTGCAACATAATCTTGAACTAGCGGCGGCGTTTAACCAGGTTCTCAGCACTACTGAACCGATTGAAGTGGAACAGGTGCAAGGGTTTAAGTTGCACAGTATGGGACTGGTGAATCTTCAGGGAAACCTGGTGAGGCTAAGTTGTGATTTGTATCGGTACTATTTTCGCGATCGCATCATCAAGTGTCAAGACTCAGACAGCGAGTATAGCAACCGCCAAGACGGTTAGGACACATCATTTATGTAGAGACGCGCCATGGCGCGTCTATAACAGCAGAGGAGTTCCAGAGGTGTTCTGACAGGGTGTCTCTGGAGAGGAGAACCAAAAATGACGAAGTTTTCGAGAAAGTTATTACTTTTTAGATATTGACAAAAATAACAGATAATGCGTAAAGCTTAAAGCCAATCAAAAATTAGTCAATTTTTAGGAATTTTTCTGTATTTTTAGATGCAAATTTAACTGTTATTCTTGATTTAGTCAAGTTAAAGCTGTAGTGATTGAAGCAAATCCTATATGGATATGGACAATAAACATATAGAAAAACAAATCCAAGCGTTAGATGAGTGGCTTAAAAACAATTCGGATTCCAGAGAATTGAAAAGGGCTATGGCGGTTAAACTAACTCTTCGAGGATGGAAGTATAGCTCAATTACTCAATGTCTCAATGTATCGAATGGCTTTATCAGTAAATGGAATAAGCGGTTTAATGAATCTGGACTAGAAGGGCTTAAATTATCTTACAAAGGCTCTAGTGGTTATTTGACAAAACAGCAGAAGCAAGATGTAATAAATTGGTTAAATCAAGACAACAATCATGGTTTAGAGAAGGTTAAACGTTATTTAAGGGATAAATATGATATCAATTTTAAATCCAACTCAAGCTACTATAATTTAATCAAAGAAGCACAAAACTATTTCCTTCAGTTCTCTGCGGAGTATTTATAACGGTTGTAGGACTTATGCATTGATAAAATAAATACAGCAGATTTCAGGTTGATGAGGTACAGCCTTCTAAGCAAGATCCCCTTAATGAATGCGATCGCCTTTTACCTCTAATCCGGCTGCTGTTCTCTCACCCAAGTCCGAAACGCCCGTAATGTTGCGGTTTCTCCATCCGCTAAACTTTGCCGAATAAACCGAGGAATTGCTGCTAAAGATAGCCATGGAAACGTCGGACTTTTATCCACAGATTGATAACTCGTTGATTCTGGAGATAAAACAAATACATCGAGTTTACGTCCATCATAACGCCACAGTTCTGGTACACCAATCGCGGCATAAATTGGTAGTTTATCCATAGAACCACTGGTAATATCAATCTCTAAGACTAGATCGGGTGGCGGGTCATTCGCCAAATCAATCTCTTGTTTATGTCTAACCTTGGGTTCATTTTGGATGTAGTAACAGGAGTCAGGTTCTGCCCCTTTTTGTCGTTTTTCTCGCTTCAGAGTGAGAGAACCAAACCGTTTGAGGTTGAGATTTAATTCATCCGCGATCGCGCCAATTAAGCTTTCAATAAAGCGATTATTATTTTCATGAGATCCTAAGGGCGTGATGATTTCTAATACTCCGTCATTGTAAGCCAAACGAGCGCAGCGTTTTTCCCCTAAGTCTGCAAGTAACCGCTCAAACGTTTGCCAACTGATATTTGACAGAATGACCCGATGTTCGGCTAGTTCAAACGTAGCTGTTGTCATCACCTATTGCTGACAAAATTATCCCTTTTGTAGGGGTGTAAAAATGAAAGTAATAATTGGGTAAAAAATAGCTTTCCCCCTTGTATAGTATAGCTTCCCGCTTAATTCAGCAAGTCCCTAAGATGAGTGCCCCATCCCTCTACCTTCTCCATTGCCCTTGTTCTTTTCCATTCTTGGAGTATTATTAGAGTTGGGATTTGCCAGAAGCAGGGGGCTAGGATTGATGCATATAATCACGTTTCTCAAACAAGGGCGATCGCTGACCTTCCCGTTAGTCTGGCTAACCCTTTTCAATCCGGCGGTTCAGGCTCAGTTAATCCCCGATAATACGTTAGGCACAGAAGCCTCTATCATTACTCCCCAAGGGGTGCGAGACTTAATTGAAGGTGGCGCAAAGCGTGGGAGTAACTTGTTCCATAGTTTTACTGAGTTTAACGTTAGTTTAGACCAACAGGTTTACTTTGCTAATCCGGAGGGCATCGCCAATATCCTCACGCGGGTTACAGGGGATAACCGATCAAATATTTTTGGTACTTTAGGGGTTGATGGAAATGCCAACCTCTTTTTACTGAATCCTAATGGCATTCTCTTTGGTGTTGATGCCAAATTAGATGTCGCGGGTTCTTTTGTGGCGAGTACGGCTGATGGGATTCAGTTGGGAAACGATGGTGTGTTTCGGGCGACTAATCCCCAAAATAGTCAACTGTTGGCAATTCAACCGGGTGTCTTATTTTTAGACGCCCTGCGCCAACAGCAAGCGGAAATTCGGAATCAGGGACAGTTAAGCGTAGAACCAGGACAAACCTTGACGCTAGCGGGAGATAGGGTGATTAGTACAGGTTCATTGACGGCTCCTGGCGGTACGATTCAGGTATTCGGGGAGGAGGTTCAGTTATTAGAAACTGCCAGAATTAATGTCTCTTCTCTTACAGGTGGCGGTAGCGTAGCAATTGGTCAAGGGGAACAAGTGACTATTGCTGCAGAGGTGCAAATTAAAGCTGATTCTCTGAATCAGGGGGATGGCGGTAGGGTGATTATTAGGGGCAATGAAACCACCCAATTTGAGGGAACCATTACCGCCCGTGGTGCGAGTGATAATCCTCAATCTAATGGGGGTTTTGTAGACGTATCTGGTGGATATTTAGAGTTTACCGGAATCGTGGATACCACAGCACCTTTGGGAGAGGTGGGAACCCTGTTACTCGATCCGAAAAATATTTGGATTCAAGCGGATGGAAGTGACTCCGCCGATGGGCAAACCTTTGAGACGAATCCAACAGAGGTATCGATTATTAATGGTAATGTGCTTAGCTCGGCTCTTGCCACTAACTCCGTCACATTACAAGCAAATAATGATATTGCTATTAACCAGAGTATTTTTAGCCCATCAAGCAATAGTCTAACGTTACAGGCAGGACGTTCGATTACCATTGCCGATAACTTGCTAATCCTTCTCAATGGTGGAGACTTTATTGCCAAAATTAATGACGAAAATGCGATCGCGGATCAACGGGATGCTGGAGTCGCTCAGTTTTTGATGAATCCGGGTTCTACTCTGACATCCCTGGGTGGGAGAATCGAGATTACCTCTGGAACTTTTGCCGATACCAGTCAAATTAACACCGCCAATAGTACAATCAGCAGCGTCGATGTTTTGGGCAATAGTGGCAGAAGTGGTGATATTAGTCTCTTTGCCCTGGGTAATGTCACCACAGGGCTGGTAAATACTGGACGAACCATTGGCGGGGATGTCGTGGCGAACAATGGCGGTAATATTACGATTAAAAGTGAAAACGGGGCGATCGCGACCACGGATTTTGTGACTAGCGATGGGATTAATCAAGCAGGTGAGGTTGTACTGGAGGCTAGCGGTGATCTGAATGTTAATCAGAATATCACCTCAACCTCAACTGAAGGCATCGGCGGAAATATTACCCTCAACAGTGAAAAAGGCGCGATCGCTACCTCCGCCATGCTGATCAGCGATAGTCTAAATCAAGCGGGTGATATCTCTGTTGATGCTAGCGAAAACCTTGATATTAACGGGAATATCAGTTCCAGGGGAGAAATCGGCGGGAATATTACCCTCAATAGCGAAAAAGGCGCGATCGCAACTACGGCGTCTCTAGTGAGTGATGGTATCAATCAAGCGGGAAAGATTTCTGTTGATGCGGCTGGAACCCTAACTACAATGGGAACTATTATTGCCAATTCCCAGAATCAAGCTGGAGATATCTCACTCCATGCGATCGGGGATGTCAGTATTAACCGGAATATCAACGCAATGGGAGAAATTGGCGGGAACATTACCCTCAAAAGTGAAAATGGAGGGATCACCACTACAGCAGCTCTGGTTAGCAATAGTTTAAATCAAGGCGGAGATATCTCTGTTGAGGCTCACGAGAATCTGAGTATTAACCAGAATATCGCCTCAAGGGGAGAAATCGGTGGGAACATTACCCTCAAAAGTGAAAATGGGGCAATCACTACTACAGCAGCTCTGGTTAGCGAGGGTAGCAATCAAGCAGGTGATATCTCTGTTGATGCAGCCGGAGATCTAAATACGATGGGAAATATTGTTGCTAATTCCGAGAATCAAGCTGGAGATATTTCACTCAATGCGATCGGGGATCTGAGTGTTAATAAAACCATCGCATCGGATGGCAATTTTGCCGGACAAATCACGCTTAACAGTGGTGGACTGTTTTGGAATAGAGGAAATACTCTCACCAACAGTGGCAGACTTCCTGGCGTAGCCAAAGGAATTACGATTACCGCTCAATCTATCCTTGTTGAAGATGCGTCTATTTTTTCCTTTGCCTTCAATGAAGCTCAAGGAGGAATGGTACAGGTTAATGCTGCTGATGACATAGTGATTCGCAATAGTAATCTTGGGACGTCGGCTGCTCCTGTTCCGGGTAGTGCTGAAATGAGTAGTGCTGACGCGGGGGATATCAACCTAAATACTCGTCGATTAACGATTATTCAAGACCCTGAGACAACATTCCCATTTGGCGTGGGGGTTGGTTCTAATACCGATCTAAGCAATAGTGGTAATGCTGGAAATGTCACGATTAACGCCACGGAGTCCATTGAAATTATTGGAAATCAACCCGGTGCGTTTAATCCCAATTCTGTTGAATTGGCTCAAATCCCCTTGCAAGGAGATACAGGAATCTCCACATCAGCTTTAGGTAGTGGGAACTCTGGCAACTTAACAATTAATACCGGGCGATTATCTATTCGCGACGGTGGCGGAATTACTACCTTTGTCAACCAGGGTGAGGGGGGAGATTTAACCGTCAATGCGACAGATGTCTTTTTACAAGGAGAGGGAGGTATCGGGACAGGAACTTTGGGTGAAGATGCTGGCGATTTAACCCTAAATGCTGAGAACGTCACTCTAACAGATGGAGCTTTGATTAGCACGTCTACTGGGCGTGATGGCAATGCCGGAAACTTAACCTTAGATGTACGTAACTTGAGCCTTCGCAATGGTGCTGGCGTCCTCGGAAATACTGGAGCAGATGGCAATGGGGGACAATTGACGATTAAAAATGCTGAGTTAATTGAAGTGATTGGCAGGTCGGCAGATGGTAGTTTTCCCAGCTCTATCGCCACGGATTTATTTTCGCCGAATGAATCTGGTAATGCTGGCGATATAGACATTACTAGCCAAGAATTGATTGTCCAACAAGGCGGAGAGATCACATCAGCAACCCGTGGTTTCGGAGATGGGGGAAATGTCCGACTGAATTTAGAGAGTTTACGCCTTGATAATGGTCGAATTAATGCCTCGACATCGCGTTCTGGAAAGGGGGGAAATATTCAGATTCGCGCTTCAGACTCCATTGAAGTTATTGGGGCAGGATTTGAGGCGTTGCAAGAGAAATTTGTGCGTCCGGCGTTTGCCGATACGCTCACTCTGGATAGTTTTAGTCAGGGAATTGTCACGGTTACGGATGGAGAAGGAAGGGCGGGCAATGTCTTCATTGAAACCCCAAATTTTATTGCCCGTGATGGTGGATTGATTGCTACCACGACACTCAATCAAGGTAGGGGGGGAAATATTCAGATTGATGCCACAAATCGGATCGAGTTAGATAATTCTCTGTTGGGTTCGGGAACCTTTGATCAGGCTGCATCAGGCAATGTTACCCTCACTTCTCCTCGGCTGGTTGCACGAGGGGGAGCGCAGGTATTAACCACTACATTTAATTCTGGACAAGCGGGTGATTTAAATGTGAATGTGTCGGAGTCGATTGAACTGTCTGATCCCAATAATCAAGGCACTCTCCTAGGTACAGGTTTATTTGCCTCCTCAACTGAAGCCGCATCTGGCGATGGGGGAGATATCAATATTAATAGTCCCACGAGTGAATTAAATATTCGCGATCGCGCGGCGGTGTCGGTGAGTGCGACAGGGACAGGCAATGCTGGCGATATCAATATTGATGTCCGCTCTCTGTTGTTAGATCAAGGGTTAATTTCAGCAACGAGTTTATCCGGAGAAGGGGGGAATATCAACCTCAAAGTAGCCGAGACATTTATCTTGCGAAATAATAGTCAACTGTCCACCCGTGCAGGTACCGAAACCAGTGGTGGTGGCAATGGGGGAGATATGACTATTGATGCCAATTTTATTGTGGCAGTGCTTTCAGAAAATAGTGACATTATCGCTAATGCCTTTGAAGGAAATGGTGGCAATATTACGATTAATACTCAAACAATTTTGGGCTTACAACTGAGCGAAATTTTAACCCCCAACAGTGATATTATTGCCAGTTCAGAATTAGGAATTGACGGTTCCATTGTGATTAATACACCGAATATTGACCCCTCACGAGGGTTAATTGAACTGCCCTCAACCTTCTCTGATCCCTCTGGGCAAATCATTTCCGGCTGTCCGGCGGATACAGGCGATCGCTTTGTGGTCACCGGACGCGGTGGAATTCCCCATTCTCCGGGTCAATACCTGTCTGGACGGGCAATTTGGGAAGATACGCGACGGTTATCCAGCCAGAGTTTTCCATCCTCAACTCCTACTAATTCTCAGCTATCCCAAACGAACACCCCACCTTTAATTGAAGCCCAAGGTTGGGTTGTTGACCAAGATGGCACAGTGATACTTACTGCTGAACCCTATCGGGGAAAACGAGTGAATATTGGCATTGATTTTCGCACTTGTGGAAGTCAATAATATCAGATGTTGGGTTAAAACCAGAGTTACCCAGTAGTGCGCCAGGAATACCCCACACCCAACCCCAGAATACAATCGACAATAGCGCCACAAAGGGTGAAAGCTTAAGGGTACGTCCCTGAAGACGGGGATCAACGAAGTTGCCTAAAATCACTTGAATGATAGCCAAACCCACCAATGTTGCTACTCCCCGCCCGATTCCTTGAAAAATTAGCGCCAGTAGAGTGGGCGGGAGTACCGCGACAATCGACCGTGACATCTCCTACACCAACCTGAGTACAGGTATGGTGTAGGAGATGTCACGTTCCACAATTTCCGCACTCAGTAGCAGTGCGCCGATGGCTAAGCCGACAACGCCAGCCAGAACCAGCATGACAATGACCAAACTCAGCCAATGGGGGACATAACGGTTGAGCCAACGTTGCAGGGGATGGACTAACACCGCGATGAAAAAGGCAAACGCCAAGGGGATGGTAATCGCACTGGTTGCCTTAAGCGCCGCGATCGCTAAGATAGTAGCGATGATCGTCAGCAGGATTTGAATCGTTTTTGCCGATACGCGCATAGACAGGTCTTGATCGGTCTATCTATTGTCTGCGATCGATGCCTTCCCCTGTCATCTACCTCAAGACTTGGCTTGAAAATGCTTAGGCTGCATGTCTGTCAGGGGAATGATCAGCAATATCCCCTAACAGGGCAGGAATTCGTTACAATGTCTATTGAGACTCAAAGCGGTGACTACGTTTGTTTTCAGTATTCATAGGTTTTTCCCCTAAAGTATTGACAGGCTGTTCTCCGAAATCTTGGCTCTCGACACACTTTTTGATTGGGGAGAACATCAATCGATGTCAATTTATGTAGGCAATCTCGACTATTCCGTTACCTCTGAAGACCTTAGCGAAGTCTTTGCCGAGTACGGTACTGTCAAGCGAGTTCATCTGCCGACTGATCGCGAAACAGGTCGCCTGCGCGGGTTTGGCTTTGTGGAAATGGGGACGGAAGACGAAGAAGCCTCAGCAATTTCTGAGCTCAACGGCGCTGAATGGATGGGTCGTGAACTCAAGGTCAATCAAGCGCGACCTCGTGAAGATCGTCCAAAAAGCGGTGGTGGTCGCCGAAACAACCGCTTCTAGGTTTTGAGTTGACTGTGGCGCTTATGTGTGAATCTACAGAAGCGTTTTGTTGTATTGATGGAGACATCTAAAATGGCTAAACGCCGCAATTTGAAAAAAGAGAAAGCCTCTCGCAACCAAGCTTATGCTCGGCAGTTTCGCAAGAAGTCTTCTTCTTCTTCTTTCTCAAGAAACAAGCGCTATTTTGGTAATCGTGATACCAAAAACGAAAATGAAAATGAAGGTGAAGAAAAAGAGGCTGAGTAGTAATCACTCGCGACTCTTGTCTTGGGTGAAAGCAATCTCATAAAGCTCCGATAGTAACGATAAGGGACAGGCTAGCTAACCTGTCCCTTATTTATTTGAAATGAGTTGGCTCAAATGAATAAACGCTGGACTTAGAAATTCATTTCAGCCGCTTGTACTTTCTCAATCTGCTTTTTCTTCAAGACGAGGAAGAGTTGAGAAAACATAATCGCAACAATGAAGACCATTAGCCACTTAATCCGAGCCGGGTCTTGTAAGACAATTTCGCCGTCTACTTGACCAAATCCACCGACATTAGGATCAGTGGTTAACGCCTCACCTGCGGCGACCTCCTGCCCTTCGGAAACCACTAATTCGGGTCCTGCAGGAATGGTATTTACAACTGTGTCACCCTCAGAGGTTTGAATGGTAACGTCGTAGCCGCCTTCTTCTAACTTGGTAATTTGAGAAATTAAACCGGCTTTTGTGGAATTGTAGACCGCGTTGTTACTCTTATTCCCAGCCGGATAAACCTGACCACGACCTCGGTTAGCGCCAACGTGAACCGAGTATTTACCAAAATGGACATCTTTTTCCGTTTTGGGATTCGGAGACAGAACCGGGAAAACAATTTCTTGATACTGTTCACCCGGTAGGGGACCAATAATCACGACGTTTTCCTGGTCTGCGCTATAGGGCTGGAAGTAAAGTCCGCCAACTTCTTCCTGTAATTCTTCAGGAATGCGGTCTTCGGGCGCAATTTTAAAGCCATCGGGTAACATGACCACAGCTCCCACATTCAGACCGCCTTTGGAACCATCTCCTAAGACCTGTTGGGTATCCAGGTCATAGGGGATTTTTACCACAGCTTCAAAGACGGTATCTGGTTTAACCGATTGGGGAAGTTCCACTTCCGTGGGTTTCGCCGCGAGGTGACAGTTAGCACAAACAATCCGTCCGGTGGCTTCACGGGGAGTTTCCGGGGCAGTTTGCTGCGCCCAGAACGGATAAGCCGCCGCCGACTGGGGAAGGGAAATATCACTAATGAAGAAAAATGCCGCTGTTGCCAAAGTCAGCAAGAGGGCTTGGGTAATAATCCGCTTGCTGCTTTTGTACATCACCGATAAAGAAGGTGTTCTCATCGCTTAAGGAAAAAATTCACAATTCAAAAATGGGTCATGTCATTATGCCCCTAACTCAGGACAAATGACGAAAACAAGTACAGAAAGTCCAGAACTCAATCTGGTGATGGTCTTACTCTGCGTCCACAGGCAGCCGTCCGCCTTCCGCAGACAGTTATTTTTACCGTGCAACACAACTCAACCCGCTCGTCTTGAAGGTGGAGACTTCCGCGTCACGTTAAGTCCACCAAGGATCGTTATCCGTGCGGAAATCGGTTTCCGTCCACTGGGAAAAGGTCAGGGTATCGTCTGCGGTGACGTCGGCGTGAACCAAGGCTAATGACAATGGAGCAGGTCCGCGTACCACTTTGCCCTGACTATTGTACTGAGAACCATGACAAGGGCAGACGAATTTGTTCTCACTGGCATTCCAGGGAACCACACATCCCAGGTGAGTGCAGATCGCGTTGATCCCGTAGTCCGCGATCGCTTTGTCTTCGGTCACGACTACATAAGTGGGATCGCCTTTGAGTCCTTGAGCCAAGGTGCGATCGCCTGGGTTATGGCTGCTTAAAAATTCGCTAACCTGGATATCATTGCCCAAAGCATCCTTAGCGGTGACACCACCGCCAGCACCACCACTTGATGGGGGAATAAAGTACTTGACGATTGGATAAAGGGCACCGACGAAAGTACCCGTAATCGTACCAAACGTCAAGAGGTTCATAAATTGACGACGCCCCATATCGGGGACATCTGGGGAGCCAGACACTTGAGCCATAACTGAACGCCTAAGGGTATATTTTTTTTAACAACTCTGGGATGATTCCCAGCATTTTCTTTACCCCGCTCCTTTTATGAAGAGGGATTCAACCGCGAGCAGGGTTGCCATAATCCTTATGTAAGTAAGGATTTACGGCTTAAGCTATGAGTATTATTACATTCTTTGTACCCTTCTCATAAAGTAAAGAAACTTTATCTTCGTAAAAAAATGTAAACAATCAGCCAGGTAAGGGATCTATGACAGGACAAGAGTTGCACCAAATCCTGCTCAGCAAGTGGGGACGCTCTTATGACATCCAGCTTCGGCGGACTCAGGGAAAAATTTTTGTTCAGGTGATGTGGAAGTACCTAGAGCAGAAGTCGTTTCCCTTGTCCGAAGTCGAGTATCTAGAGCGTCTGGACGCCATTGCCCATTATCTCCATGGTTGGGGTGCGGTTCCCCAAGTGCAAGAGTACATCGAGCAAACTCGTGAACGTCCCCGACTGGGGAAAGCCGTGAGCATTCCGATTGAGATGGGGGAACGGGCGTCGGAATGGATGTTGGATGATTTTTAGTCAACATTCCAGATGGCAGAGTATAATGCACCTAAAATTTAAGTTTTTACCAAAAAACTTCAGGAAGTGTTAAAAAATTACCTGCCGGACATAAGGATAATACTGATTGCTCTAGGGTTACGTATCCTGTGGGCAATAGCCGTACCCGTAATCCCCGTCTCAGATAGTAACGCCTACGATACCTTTGCCCTCAACTTGGCAACGGGACAGGGGTATGGCTGGGAGAGTGGTGATCCCACGGCTTATTGGCCCCCTGGAACCTCTTTTGTCTATGCCTTATTTTACTGGCTGTTTGGTCACAACTATTTACCGATTATTGTTTTCAACCTCTTACTGACCGCTGTCATTATTTGGGTTTCAATGCGCTTGGCAGAAACCTGGTTCAATCGTCGCATTGCTATAGTGACAGGTATCATATTGGCATTATGGCCCAGCCAAATCCAATTTACCACCGTCCTGGCTAGTGAGTTACTTTTTACGGCATTGGTATTAGTGGGACTGTGGCTATGGTTGAACGAAGGACTCACACTTCGGTCGAGAGCATTGGGGGTTGCTGTAGTATTGGCAGCAGCAAGTTATGTGCGACCGACGGCACTGTTAATTCCCATCTTACTATTATTTGAGCGGGCGGTTAGGACAAGGGAGATATTTAAGAACTTGACAGCTACGTTGGTCATGTTTGTTGTCATGGCGCTGCTGATTGCTCCTTGGTCAATCCGTAATACTCAGGTTTTCGGACAGTTTACCACCATCTCAACGAATTCAGGTGCTAACCTTTGGATGGGCAATAATCCCGAGTCCACGGGTGGATATATGCCATTACCCCCTGAAGCCAAGGGAATGAATGAAGCACAGCGAGACGATTATCTAAAGTCTGCTGCTGTAGCTCATATTAAAGAAAAACCTTTTTTGTTTATCAGACGCAGCCTGGTTCGATTGGTGCAAACTCATGCGCGTGAAAGTATCGGAGTAAGTTGGAATGAAAAAGGCTTAGTCAAGCGCTATGGAACTGGGGTGCTGTTGCCGTTGAAGATCATCAATCAACTCTACTGGCTAGCAGCACTAGGACTCGGTTTAATTGGTATTGTCTTACTCGGTAAACAACAGGGATGGGTGATGATGATCTCCCATCCAACCGTACTATTCTGGGGTTATTTTGCCGCTGTCCATGCGGTGATTGTCGCCCAAGACCGTTACCATTTCCCGAGTATTCCGATGATTGCGATTCTAGCTGCATTGACTATTCTATCTTTACTGAAAGTGAGGCAAAAGAGGCAGAAAATTTCGGAAACAAGTTAAGAATAAATACGGCTTTTTTTAGAGTAATTTAGAGTGGCTTAACTTGCGTCAACAAATCATCAAAAGCAATTATCCTGCTCCACAAACTAGACAAGATGAGCAATCGAAAATCATTAACCGTTAAGTTTCCCTATTTAACTGCCCTCCGACCTCGTCAGTGGACAAAAAACTTAATCGTTTTTGCGGCACCTTTGTTTGCGTTTAGTATTAATCTTCAATCTTTACTCGGTAGCTTACTTGCCTTAGTCCTATTTTGCAGCGCTTCTAGTAGTTTCTATTTATTCAATGACATTGCCGATGTCGAATCTGACCGTCGCCATCCTGTCAAGTGTAAGCGTCCCATTGCCGCAGGTTTAGTCCGTGTGCCAGTGGCAATTGGGATGGCGGTGATTCTGTTGCTCGGTGCCCTAATTATCGGGTGGCTGAAGTCATCCGCTTTGGGAGTAACTATCCTCGGTTACGCTGTGCTGCAAGTTGCCTACAACCTAAGGCTGAAGCGCACCGTAATTTTAGATGTATTCGCCATCGCCACGGGATTTGTCCTCCGGGCTTTTGCGGGTGCTGCGGCGACGGGAATTATTCTCTCTCCCTGGTTTCTCTTGTGTACAGCAATGCTGGCGCTATTTTTGGGCGTGGAAAAGCGCAAAGCTGAGTTGCGGTTGAGCGAAATTAAAGGGGGTAAGACTCGGTCAGTGCTACGCCGTTATTCTTTATCCTTGCTGAATCGCATGGAAAGTATTGTGACCACAGCGGCTGTGGTTACTTATGCGCTTTGGAGTTCGGGTCCCAAAGTTCAGGGAGCATCAACACCCTGGATGATGCTGACGTTACCCTTCGTTCTCTACGGTATTTTTCGGTATCAACTGCTCAGTGATCCCCGGGAAATTGCGCGGAGAAGTGACACGGTTGAACAGGGAGGACGAACTGAGCGACCGGAAGAAGTTTTATTGAAAGACTTACCGACTTCGCTCACTGTCTTGGGTTGGGTGCTGACCAGTTTTATCATTTTGTTGCTCAAACAGCAAGGGGTGATTAACTAATCTTTTTCAGCTTATTGAAAAAACTATCTATTACATGAGAGGTGGAAGGAATATATGCGAAAGCGTACTACAGTTTTGCTTTTTCCTTTAAAGTTATTCAAATTGCCATCGAAATTAAAGCGAAGCAGACAGGGAAATACCCGAGTGGTAAATTTCCCCAGAAAAGTTCATACTGTGGCTTGTATTAATCTGGATTTATTAAAGATCGCTGGGATTCAAGGGGTAATTCTTGATTTAGATAACACGATTGTTTCGGAAAATGATCGCTATTTATCTCCAGAAGGCGAAGCCTGGATCAAAAAAGCTAAGTTAGCCGGATTTAAGTTTTTTATCCTCTCCAATGGTAAGCGTCGCTATCGGGTAAAAGCCTGGTCTGAGCGCTTGGATATTCCGGCAATCAATCCGGCAAGGAAGCCCTTTCCTTTTGCCTTCCGCAAAGCTTTGGCTCAGATGCAATTGACGCCTAAGCAAGTTGTTGTGATTGGAGACAGTCGCCATACAGATATTTTAGGGGCGTGGGTAGTGGGCTGCTCTAGTATTCAAGTTGCCACGCTTCCCCATCCGTTTCGCTGGTGGGAAAGGCTGTTTGGGAAGTACGTGCAAACTCCCTATCCAGCGGGGTATGATCTTTGGGATTTTGATCCGCTGAATGATTATGAACAGGGGTAATTTCTTATCATGCTCACTCACCTTTTTTTTCTGTTTATTGATTCTGATTAGTGTTGGATTCAATACTTTAGGTTAAACCCTCTTGAAACTGGGTTCGGGTCAGAATACCATGAATATTTATTTGTTTGGAAAGAACGCGAAATCCAATAAAGTTGTTAGCTGCTCTAACCTGAAGTTCCCCCAGCCAAAAAATCAAAACTGCCTCACCGTGAGGCTTTCCGCGATTTTTTAGCCATCCTACTTATGTACAATCGCTGAAACCTTAATGTAGCGTGGGTTTCAACCGATCTCTTGTCTATTGCAAAAATAGCGCGTTGGCGGAGCCTGTTCCGAAGGAACGTATCGCGCTATTTTTGCAAGTGCTACATGGGTACGATTTTTGAGGGCTTGAGCGTTCAAACTATTACGGTATAAGGCTTTAGCCTGTGTGCAGTACAGTTGTATGGGGGGACTTCAGCATAACGTATTTTGGTCATCCTAGGGCAGAATGTTAAATTCGCCAGCAGTATCATTACGGGAGCGGTGTTTTTGCACGAAAAAGTTGAGTCAGTTCATTGGTTCGGTGTTG
>NZ_DS989867.1:54816-62805 GCF_000155555.1 Coleofasciculus chthonoplastes PCC 7420 | reverse complement strand
AAGCCCTAATTTAGGTTACCGTTTTTCCAGAATCCTCGCATCGATTTCGATTACTGGACTGGTGTTCTAACGGATGGGATTATGAACCGTGACGAGTTTCGTCCCATCCGGAAACGTGGCTTCAATCTGGACTTCCTGCACCATTTCTGGTATGCCTTCCATGACATCATCCCGTGTTAGCAGAGTTGTGCCATCACTCATTAACTCCGCCACCGTGCGTCCCTCTCTCGCCCCTTCTAAAATAGCCGCCGAAATATACGCGACGGCTTCGGGATAATTCAGTTTGAGTCCGCGTGCTTTGCGTCGTTCCGCTAATAGGGCGGCGGTGAACACCAGTAATTTATCTTTTTCCTGGGGTGAGAGTTGCATAATGACTTGTCTATCTTGATCTTGATCTTGGTGCTATAGCAAAAGGCATAACGCAGAATGCTACAGGGCATAAGCCAGGAAGCTTCCGGGCAGATGACTACACTTGTTTATAGTATCTTCTTTTTCACCTATTTTTAACTGATGGGTATTTGAAGCCACGTTACACTAGTCTTTTCCCTTCATTTCATTGATTTCAAACAAACTGATCATAACTCCAGCTAAAGGAATTGCCAGAAAAACTCCCAAAAGTCCGGCAACTCTCGCACCTACTAATAAAGCAAAGAACATGACAACTGGATTCATATCAAGTGAGCCTTGCATAATTCGAGGCATCAGCAAATTCTCTTCAACTTGTTGTAAAGTCACACAAATCGCTAAAACAGTGATACTTAGCAAAATTCCTTGAGGTAACACAATTAATGCGACAATGGTAATCCCTAAGGTTGCGCCAATTGCTGGAATCAGATCAAACACTCCCGCGATCGCGGCTAAAACTAAGGCATAGGGAATTCTAAACAATACAAAAATAACAAAGGCAGAAATGCCAAAAAAAGCTGATAGTAGAAGTCGTCCCCAAAAAAATCCTAAAAAGTTGCGTTGAATAGCAAGGCTTAGCTTATTTCGGAGGGGAGGGGGAAATCGTTGAAGAATGAAAGACCAAAGCCTTCCTCTATCGAGTAACATAAAAAATGCGACAACAGCAATCAATATGAGATTAACGAACTGGGTTAATAATTCGGATAATATTGCTAAAACAATGGTAATTCCTGCAAGGATTTGATTGCGTAAAAATTCTCCAATGGCTTCGAGGTCAATTTGGAGATTCCATCTATCCAAAAACCTCTCAATTTTTTCTACTATAAATATAACTTGATCAATAATCCCCGGTAATTCATTAATTAATTGTTGACCTTGAGATAAAAGTGCAAACCCTATTGTAACTGTAAAAATAAAAACTATAATAATAAGAATTAAAAATACCACGACAACGGCAACAGTATGTGGTACAAAATGCTGCAACCATCTCACTGGATAGGTAAGCAAAAAGGCTAATACTGCGGCTAATGCAAAAATAACTATAACGGCTTCAAAATAAACAATGACTTTAAAAAAGGTCAATCCTAAAATAATTAAAAGCAAATATCGAATTAATTCATGGTTAGTTAAATTCATCATAAATATCATCGATTTACTGGGGTTGAACTCATGCTACATTTACCGAAGCATCTAAATTTATAATGACAGTTAAGGTGATCACTTTCTTGTCACATTTATCTTTTAAGATTAGTCTAATTTTCCTTGGATTGACGAGAAATATTTCTATACGACCCAGTGGGGAAATTTGTGATAATGTTGTCTTTATAGTTTAAGGGCAAAATTATCCCACCTATCCAACGAGGGTGCTGTCCTTTGAGACAGGTTTATAGAACTACGCACTAAGGTTAGGACATAAAAGAAAAATTCAAATCGCTCAACACCGAGCGTGTTACCGAGCGTGTTACTGAGCGTGTTACTGAGCGTGTTACTGAGCGAAGCCGAAGTAAGCCGAAGTAAGCCGAAGTAAGTCGAGGTAAGCGATGCCCTGAGCCTGTCGAAGGGTCGAGGTGTTGCCTATTGCCTATTGCCTAGCGCGTAGCGCTATAGCTTTCAGCGTTTTTGCTAAACTAGCCAAACTCGTGGTTGGGAAACATTCCGTCCCAAATAAGTAAGGCGCAGACATTGCCAAACCTGGGTAAACCAGTTTCGCACTTCTGTGGTTGATGAACCGCGATAACGGCATAATAATCCTTGTGCCTGAGTTTGGGTAACTCCCGCTTCTCCTTGGCGTTGATCGGCTGTCCACAGGCTTCTGGCATTGTCTATTATCTCCGATGATACGGGTGGTCCCATCCAGATCAGGGTTCCGACAATTGGCTCTCCGGCTAATCCATGGGGACTATCGAGTACCGCTTCCCCTCCCGGTAACCACTGACGATCAATCCACAATGGGTGTCCTTGTTGCCAAATTTCGGTATGCGATCGCCAATCCCCTTGTAAGAACCTTTCCTTCCTAGCAGTACGCCCAAACCGGGTAATCTCCCAGGCTAACCAACTGGCGCCCGGAGCTAATTCTACCGTCATCTGCTGCTGATAATCTGCACCATTAAATACAATTGTTTCCTGAGGTAACCATTCCAAACAAGCCCCCGCCTCGACGTGGATATGAATCCGTTGGTTGGCTCTTTGCCCATTGCTGCGATAGATTTTACTCGCCGCCGCCGTGGTAATCAAGGCTTGGCTATCCTCTTGCAGGTGGATGGTTTGTGACAAGCGATCGCCGCCGACAATACCCCCGGCTGTATGTAAGACTACGGTATGACAAACCCCTTGTCCTTCCGGGTAAAACGGGCGCTGCACCTTCAGAGGGGAAGTTATGCGATCGCGCACTAAGCGGGTTTTACCCTGATCATTGGCATAGACTAACTCTAAACTGCCTTGCCATTCCGTTTTGGTATTAGACATTCAGATTGGGGATCAATGAATGGGTTTTCCACAATGAGGACAAAATTTGGAGGTTCGCTTACGTTTGAGCGGGTGTCTCACTTGAAGTTCTTCCGAGAATCCAGACGCCAATATACCAGCAGGTAAAGCAAATAGCCCAATTCCCAGCACCGCTAACATCGCGCCCACTAATTTCCCGATCAGCGTGACTGGATAGACGTCACCGTAGCCCACGGTGGTTAAGGTAATCACACCCCACCACATGGACATGGGGATATTCGGGAACGCTTCCGCCTGCGCTTCATGTTCGGCAAAATAAATTAGACTAGAGGCGCAAAATAATAAAATAAATAAAACAAAAAAGGTGATAATTAATTCCTCTTTTTTTGAACGAATCACTCGTCCTAATGTTCTTAATGACGCTGAATAACGGCTTAGTTTTAAAATTCTAAAAAAGCGGAATAGTCGTAAAGATCTTAAAAATCGCAAATCGGGGAACAGGAGCGGCAGATAAAAAGGAAAAATCGCAATTAAATCGATGAGCATTAAAGGGGTGAACATGAATCTTAACCGTCCCCTGATCGAATGATTATAGTCCGGATTTACCGTACATATCCAAAGTCTTAAGATATATTCCACGGTAAATACGGCAATTGAGACCTCCTCAAAAAGGATAAAGTATTTTCTATACTGATTCCCAATCTGATCAACTGTTTCCAAGGTAAAAGCCATTAAATTGAGGGCAATTAATGTCCAAATCAATCCGTCAACGATTTGGCTAGCTGTATCCCTAATATCAGTCCGCTCTAAAATTTCATAAAGTCGCAGTTTTATTTTGTATATCATAGCGTCTTTTGATGAGGGATAAGGAATCAAAGACTAATAAATCATTAAGTAAAGACAACATTACGAATGTCCTAACACTACTGGCGATAGTTATATAACAAATGACAAATGACGAATGACGAATGACAAAAATTTTTAAAGTTGACCGAACGGTTCCCAATCTAGAACATCGTCCAACAACGCCCGATACCCGATCACATTAGGATGAAGTCCATCGGGAGACAGTTGCTTTGTCCACCAAGGTGTTCCTCGATTCATCCAGACATCAAAAATATCCAGTTGACACTCCCCGGTCTAAAGACGCGGGGATTCTTCCGTCACAGGGAGGCAGAGTTTTACATCTTCCAGGATGGAACCTTTACCCTCAGAAAGCTTAACTACCGTGTGTCCCACGGCTTCTAATCCTCTTAATTCTACGACTTGAGCGGCTGCTACATCCCGGTCGCATTCATAC
The DNA here is from genome assembly GCF_000155555.1 of Coleofasciculus chthonoplastes PCC 7420. GTDB lineage: Bacteria > Cyanobacteriota > Cyanobacteriia > Cyanobacteriales > Coleofasciculaceae > Coleofasciculus > Coleofasciculus chthonoplastes_A. The sequence continues at coordinate 58,655 of NZ_DS989867.1, read as the reverse complement.
CCACAATACTGGCATTTGTGTACCCGTTGGGATAGTTTCTTCCTGCCTGTCTCTTTTAAGCATTTGGGACAGGTCTGACTCGTTCCTGCTGCTGGTACTTTCTGGAAGTACACCCCACGCTTGAAACAACATTGGGAAAGGATGTCTAGAAACTGACCCCAGCCTGCATCTAAACAGCTTTTGGAGAGCATCCCACGCGCTAATCCCTTCAGATTTAACTGTTCGGCAAATATCATGTCCGCCCAATCACAAAGGTTATGGGCTAGCTCCCAGTGGTAGTTTTTGCGGGTGTTTGCTATCCGTTCATGTAGTCGGCTTACTTTGGCTTGTGCCTTAGCGCGATTGTTTGACCCGAACCGTTTATTAGACACCTTCTTTTGCAGCGATTTCAGCTTGCTTTCTAGACGTTTAAACGGTCTGGGATTGGGAAACGTTTGCCCATTAGACACGGCGGCAAAGTGCATTAAGCCTACATCTATTCCTAATGATGTACCAGTCGGACTAATTTCAGGCGATGCCCTGAGCGAAGTCGAAGGGAGCTTGTCGAAGGGAACATCTACTTTCCATTGCAGGTTTTGTAGCACTTGTGAGTGTACCTGCTTGAGTGCAGGGATATTCTTTTTCGCTTGGGTGAGATTCTCACACTGACTGTTATACGTTGGTGCAGGTTGATTCGCTGGGATAATGTATTCACTTTTAATCGAGCAAGCGTTCACCGGACATTTACGACTATTAACCCAATGTTTACGCTCACAAAGGGCATAGTTATAGACCTTCCTGCATTGTTCTAACCATTCCTCAAAGGTGGCTATCTGTGCGTTAGTCGGTTTTAACTTAAACTCGTAAACTAAAGTAAACACTTGCTCGACCTCCTGCAATGTTTGCTGGTATTGTACTACATTATTGGTTGAATGTTGTCAGGATCAAATAGACTCGCGAATAAATTCGCTTGGCTAGACGCTTCGCGGCAATTGAGCGTTCGACTGAGCGCTCACGCCGAAGTCTTGTCGAAATTCGGTTTCATCCCCAGTTTTAGGGGATGTCCTGGAGTTCGGTGAGAGGGATGAAGGCTAGGAGCAACGATGGTTTGCATAGACAGTTGTAGTTCGTCAGGTGTTTGTTAACAAATCGATACATTTGCAGGAATTGATACAATGTTACCTTATCGGAGGCTCACGTCATACTCGTTAAATTGGGTGTGTCAGCCAAGCCGGACGTTAGCCAAAGCCCAGTCTAAGATTCATGGCACTGAAAAGCGTGAATTTTTGGATTGCCAAAACCCTTGATATCCCGTAGGGTGGGCATTGCCCACCAGCTTATGCGTCAGTACCATTCCAGTTAAGATAACGAGGATGGTTTCCTCAAGTGGGGAAATCATCCTTGAGAAACCTTTCTCCCCACAGACCATGATTCAAGCCTTACCTAAACCTGTAACATTCGATGAATTTATTGCTTGGTATCCGCAGAAGTCAGAACACCATTATGAACTTCACAATGGAGTAATTATTGAAATGCCTAAACCCACGGGAAAACATTCGCGGATAGCAGGTTTCCTTATCGCCGAACTAAACTTTGAAATCAGAAGGTCTTCACTGAATAGTTTTATTCCCAAGGAATGTGTGATTAAACCCATCCCTTATGAGTCTGGCTATGAACCGGATGTTATTGTGTTGAATTCTAAAACTATAGGAGATGATCCCCGATGGGAACGAGAATCTATCATTACTCAAGGGTCTTCTGCACGTTTGGTGATTGAGGTCGTTTCGACTAATTGGAGTGATGATTATGCGCTGAAGCTGGAAGACTACGAGGCGATGGGTATTCCTGAGTATTGGATTGTTGACTATCTGGGGTTAGGAGGGAGGCGCTATATTGGCAACCCCAAACGACCGACATTTAGTGTTTATCAACTCATTGACGGTGAATACCAGGTGACTCAGTTTAGGGGAGATGACCGCGTTGTTTCCCCCACATTCCCTGATCTAAATTTGACGGTTCAACAGGTTTTTCAGGCTGGGGAGTAATTTTTGATACAAAAAAATATTGGATAGCGGTTTTTTATTTGCTTAGCTAGAGTTGCTAGAGCTATCTTACAGACATAATGTCCAACAAATTAACTAACGGCAAAGTGACAGATCAAAAAAATTCCCTGGTCAAAGAAAAAGAAAAAGTGAAAACTGACAAAGGTAAATCCAAGAAATTGAAGAAGAAAGTTTACAAACGAGAATTGCGCCGGCTACAGGTTGAGTTAGTCAAATTACAGGAATGGATTAAACAAAAAGGATTAAAAGTCGTCGTCGTGTTTGAAGGGCGGGATGCTGCGGGGAAAGGTGGCGTGATCAAGCGGATTACGGAATGCTTGAATCCCCGTGTGTGTAAAGTGGTGGCGCTGGGTACGCCCACAGAACGAGAGAAAACCCAATGGTATTTTCAACGCTATGTGCCATATCTGCCAGCCGCCGGGGAGATGGTACTGTTTGACCGCAGTTGGTACAATCGAGCGGGTGTGGAACGAGTGATGGGGTTTTGCACGGATGAAGAGTATCAGGAGTTTCTGCGATCATGTCCAGAATTTGAATGCATGATTCAGCGATCGGGAATTATTCTGATCAAGTATTGGTTTTCTGTGAGTGACGACGAGCAAGAACGCCGTTTTCGTAGCCGCATGGAAGATCCAACCAAGCGCTGGAAACTTAGTCCCATGGATTTAGAGTCTCGCGCTCGCTGGGTGGAGTATTCTAAAGCTAAGGATGAAATGTTTGCGGCGACGGATATTAAGCAATCACCTTGGTATGTGGTGGAAGCCGATGAGAAAAAACGCGCCCGTCTCAATTGCATTTCTCACCTGTTAAGTCTGATTCCTTATAAGGATTTAACACCAGATCCGATTGAGTTACCCCCCCGACAGTCGGAATTGGAGTATCACCGTCCGCCTATGTCTACACAAACATTTGTCCCGGAGGTTTTCTAAGGTGTCGGGTGTCGGGTGTCGGGTGTCGGGTGTGGGGGTGCTGAGGAGGTTAACTCAAAACTTTACCTTCTCTGTTCCCTGTTCCCTGTTCCCTGTTCCCTAACAAAGGACGAAGGACGAATGACGGACGAATGACAAAATCGATTGACAGCGATCGCACCTGCTGCACATAATGGTGATTTGTGTAAACTTTAGCGCGTATAATAAACCCTTGGCTAACGTTGTTGTAATCGGTGCCCAATGGGGCGATGAAGGAAAAGGTAAAGTCACCGACTTACTAAGCAAGTCCGCAGATGTCGTCGTCCGTTACCAGGGGGGGGTCAATGCGGGACATACCGTTGTGGTTCAGGGTCAAACCTTTAAGCTGCACCTGATTCCCTCTGGGATTTTATATCCAGAAACAGAATGTATTATCGGCTCGGGGACAGTAATTGACCCCCAAGTTCTGATTGGTGAACTCGACCAACTCGAACAGTTAGGCATTTCTACCCAAAAGCTGCTAATTTCCGAAACTGCCCACGTCACCATGCCTTACCATAGGTTAATTGACCAGGCATCGGAAGAGCGACGGGGAAACCATAAAATTGGCACCACAGGTCGGGGAATTGGTCCGACTTACGCGGATAAATCAGAGCGCATCGGTATTCGGGTTGTCGATTTGATGGACTCGGATATCCTGCGAAAACAGCTTAATTGGACAATTAATTATAAAAATGCTGTTATAGAAAAACTCTATAATTTACCGCCCCTCGACCCTGCTACCGTGATCGATCAGTATCTTGCTTATGCTGAACGATTACGTCCTCATGTTGTTGACTGTTCGCTCAAAATTTATGATGCGATTCAACAACGACGCAATATCTTGTTT